>CACEDG010000001.1 GCA_902558225.1 uncultured Pelagibacteraceae bacterium
AATTTTTGGGCTTCCTGGTGTGCTCCATGTAAAGAAGAAATGCCTTCTCTAGACTCACTACAATCGAATAAAAATTTGAATAATCTTATAATTTTTCCGATAAACGTTGGCCAGGATAATGAAAAAAAAGCTAAAGATTTTTTCGAACAATTAGATATTAAAACTTTAAACATCTATTTTGATACAACGATAACATTGGCAAAAAAGTTCCAGTTAAGAGGTATACCAACTACGATTTTGATCAACAAAGATGGGTATGAATTTGCGAGAATTATTGGATCCATTGATTTTGAAAGTCAAAAATTTATTAAATGGTTAAGTAAATACAACTAATCTTTAAAAAAATAAGCAAAACAGACTAGAGCTATTATTGCTAAGAATTGTAACAACACTCTCAATTGCATAAGTTTATTAGAATATTTTTTACTTGTTTCACCACCTTTAAATAAAGTACCAATACCAAGTATCAGCACAATACCCACTGTTAAAAGCAAAACTACAGATAATATCTTAACTAATATTCCAGAAATCATATTTTTATTGTAGGTTCTTTTTCAAATAAAAAAACATAATTTATATAGTAATAGTATGACATTTTGTCTTGACTCAATTATCATAAAACCTGAAGAGGGAAAAGAAATAAAAAATGCGATCATCCTTCTTCATGGTTATGGTGGTGATGGCAAAGATATTAGTATGCTAACCATGAACTGGAAAAGGTTTTTGCCTAATACAATTTTTTTATGTCCAAATGGCCATGAGCCTTGCCCTATTAATCCATCCGGTTTCCAATGGTTTGATTTAACAAAAGATGATCCAAATTATATTCTTGAGCAGTCTCTAAGAGCAGAGAAAAAATTGAATAAATTTATTAGCCAAATTAAAGATGAATTTAAAATTGAAAACAAAAAAATTTGTCTATCTGGTTTTAGTCAGGGGTGTATGATGTCTTTAAATATAGGTTTGACAGCTAATGAAGAATTTAATTGTATAGTAGGTTTTTCAGGTAAAATAATAAATCAAAATGATTTAAAATCTAGAAAGAAAGTTTCAACAAATACAATGCTAATTCACGGAGACTCTGATCAAGTTGTCTCACCTAATTTTTTGTTAGAAGCTAAAGACTTTTTGATTAGAAATGATGTATCAATTGAGACACATTTAATTAAAAATTGTGATCATTTCATTCCTACGGAGGCTTCAAGTATAGCTTTAAATTATATTATAAAAAAACTTAATTAAACGCTTGATTGAAATATTTTTTTATTTAGATTAATGTTTAAGTATGAATAGTTTCGCTGAACAAAATGTGTCTTTAGAAAAGTGTCCTGCGTTAGTTTTAAATGCAGATTACAGACCATTAAGTTATTATCCTTTATCTTTATGGTCATGGCAAGATACTGTAAAATCAGTTTTTTTAGAACGTGTTGTTATAGTTAGCAGTTATGACAGAGTAGTAAGAAGCCCATCATTTGATATGCAATTGCCAAGCGTAATAGCTTTAAAAGATTATATTGTACCGCAGTCAAAACCTAGTTTCACAAGATTTAATGTCTTTTTAAGAGATAAATTCTCATGTCAATATTGTGGTAGTAATGAAGAATTAACTTTTGATCACTTATTACCAAGGTCTAAAGGTGGTGAAACAAACTGGGATAATGTCGTTACAGCATGTTCATCTTGTAATGTCAAAAAAGGAGGAAAGTTATTGAGGTCTTCTGGAATGAAACTTACACAATATCCCTACCAACCTTCTACTGAAGATTTACATCGTAATGGAAAAAATTTTCCACCAAACTACTTACACAAAAGCTGGATGGACTATTTATATTGGGATGTTGAATTGGAGCCTTAAATTTAAACTTTTTCTGAAATACGGATTGCTATTTTTGATCCTGTCTTAATAATTTTGTCCATAATAGAGTAGAATCCTTTTTTTGTAGCACCTTTTTCATAAGCTATATTCTTATGATGTAATTCATCCTCTCTAAATTTTATAATTTTTTTTTTGAGATTTTTTTCTTCTGGACCAAGTTGATTAATTTGATCTTGGTAATGCTTATCAATTACTTCTTCGACAGAAGCCGTACACAACATTGCAGCTTTTTTACCAAGTATTGTAGATCCAAAACCTAAACCTATTCCAAGAAGATCCCACAAAGGTAAAAACTTTGTTGGTTCAATGTTTCTCTTTTTAATTTCTTCTTCAAAAAATTGACAATGTTCAATTTCGTGTTCTTTCATATCTTCAATTGTTTTTTTCAAATTATCATTTTTTACAATAGTATTTAAAGCTAATAGTTGGCCCTCATATATTTTGACAGCACCTCTTTCACCAGCATGATCAACTCTAATAAATTCTTCAACTCTATTGTTTGTTTTTTTCATAATTGTTATAAATTTCCTTAAGGGTTATAATAAATATTATACTAAGTGCAATATTAATACTTGTAAGTGATAATCCCAAAATTCTAAATGTCACATCTTTACAGCTTACAGTTTTTTCACTTAATTGTTTAAGTAGATCCTCTTTTGTAATATTCTTGGTAAAATCTTTTACACCACAAACTGCTGATTCTTCAAAAAAACCTTGTTCGATGCCGTAGTGATAAAATGAAATTGCTAGAGAAAATATAAAAGTAATAATTAACAACAAAATAAAGAATTTTTCATTTTTTCTTAAAATGAATATTGCAGATATTAAAACTAAACTTAATCCATAAGGAATTCTCTCTAATAAACATAAATTGCAAGGCTTATGTCCTAATATATACTCAATAAAAAAAGCAGAACTTAAAGCAATAGCACTAAATATGAAAATTATTTTTAAATAAAACTCAACTTTAAATTTAAACATATGATTTTAAATTCAGATAAATTAATATTCCAATAATAACAATTAACATTCCAACTATTGTAAACCATTTTGACCCATGTTTATCCATAAACCGATTAAATGAATCTCCAAATATATAAGAGAGGTAAGATACAATGAAAAATCTCAAACCTCTTGAAATTAAACTAATTAAGATAAAAATTAAAAGGTTAAACCCTATTAGGCCACTAGCAATAGTGAAAACTTTATAAGGAAGAGGTGTAAAACCTGCTAAAAAAAGTATTCCTAGCCAAGCATAAAAACCATCACTATTAATTAAATTTTCCTTAATATTAGATAATTTATCTTCATAACCATAGAAATTTATAATATTTGATCCAAACTCGAAAAAAAATGTACCAATAAAATAACCAAGAATACCACCCATAACTGAAAAAATTGTTGCAATAAAAAAGATTTTTAAGAAATCATTTTTTTTTGATATTACCATTGGAACTATCATTATATCTGGAGGAATTGGAAAAAAAGAACTTTCAACAAATGATACTATCGCTAAATAGTATTTAGAACTTTTATGACCTGCTAAATCTAAACATTTTTTGTAAAGATCATTAAACATTTTTTTTGTTTTAATATAATTTTAGTTCTTATACTATTTAATAAATATTAAATAATTAAGGGCGAATGGCGGAATTGGTAGACGCGCACGACTCAAAAACGAACACGAATAAAGAACAAAACAGAAATAGTCTTTTATTTGTTTATCTTTTTTAATACTCACTCATTATTAATTTGTGTCAAACACCTGTCAAACTAGACAATGTGTCAAACAAATCTTTCTTTCCTCAAAATTGTTGTTAAATTAGTGTAACAGATAATTGGTTCCAATTTACTGAATCGTGTTACCTGATTAGTTTTATTATAGAATGATTTTATGACGACGAAAAATTTAGTAACTGAAAGTGGCGAGATGATTTCTGAACTTAAAAGAATTAAACCGACTTTTAATAATTCAGATTTTGTTAAAGACCCCTTTTATTATATCATTTTAAACACAGCGAACGACTATTCGTCGTCATTTTATTTAGAGGCAAATTAACTTATGAAAAATAAATCAAGACACACACCAATAAAAGAAACCTTACATCAAGTTTTAGGTAAGATGAAAATGTATAAAATACCTGCGTCACCAAATTGGTATTACGAATTTTGGATAGGTAAATGTAAATTATTTCCTAAAGGCAAAAGAGAACGAAAATCAACAGACGAAACGAAATATACAATCGCTAAAGAAATAGCGACAGAAAATTATATGACATATTTGTCAGCGAAGAAAAATAACAACATTAAACAAATCGCCAAAGTATCTAATATGAAAGTTGAAAATTCTTTTGAATATGTTGGTCAATTATTTCTAGTTCAAAAAAGAAAAGACGACGACAATAAAGTTGAGGCTAGAACAAATGAAGCATTTAAAAAGAATCCTCATTGGACAGATATTCAAAAAGAAGATTACAAATCTAAATTAACTGACCAGAAAATTAGAGAACATAAAAGACTTAAAGATATGTTGAACGATATGACTTTAGATTTTGGTAAGAAAGATGTTAAAGAAATTACCAAACAAGATATTTTAAATTTTGTAGATTCATTGAAAACGAAAGATAATAGACCTTACACAGACTCATCTAAAAACAAGTATAGAACCCTGGCGAAACAGATATTGAATTACGCTTACGATAATACAGATGACAAAGGCGAAAGATTTTTAAATCAACTAATTTATATTCCAACGACAAGTAATACTTCACAAAATTATAATCCACCATTCACAACAATAAATTTTGATAAGATTACATTAGAATTAAAAAGAAGAATGTATGATGTTTCAAATAAAGAAATATTAAAGATACTAAAATCGCCGTCTGTATTTAAAGATTTAAAACAAGATTTTAGAGATAAGTTTTTAAAACACACATTGTCTAATACACAAGAAATTTGGAATGAAATTCACGATTCAGTATTGTTTATCTATGGCAGTTTTTTAAGGTCAGGTTCAGAATTTACAGAAATGAGATTTAAAGACATATCAATTCAAGATTTAATTGTAGATTCAAAAAAACAAAAAGTTTTACAATTAAGACCAATCGCCTCTAAAGTTAAAACTTATGATTACGATACTTATTCAATGCCTTTCTGTGTATCATTATTTAAAGACACAATGATTAGAAATGAAAATTATAAACCAGATAACTTTGTATTTTTTAATCATTCATATCCAACTTACAAAAGAAGAAATACATTTGGTAAATGGTTAAGTGATAAATTTAGAGAAGTGTTAGAATTTACTGATACAAGACACGACCCTAAAACTGGTCAAACAATGTCATTAAGATGTTTAAGAAATACTGCCTTAACCAGAAGACGAGAAAGTTCAAACGCTAATCCTTTTGACATTGCCTCAAACGCTAGAACCTCAACAGAAATGTTAAATAGATTCTACAACAGACAAGTTGATAGAAAGAAAATCGCCTCAAAAGTATTATCATTTAAATAGACGACGATTAGTCGTAGGCTTCAAATGATATATTCTAGTCTTAATATTAGATACTAGACTCTAGACTCAGACTCTAGACTCTAGACTCAGACTCTAGACTTATTAGACACTATTATTCTATTAAGACTCGGTAGAGTAAAATTTACTATGATGTGTGTATCGTATTAAGTTGATTTCGTTAATCTGCGTTCATTCCTGTTCGTCCTACGATACAAATTTTTTGAAGAATGTAATAATTATAAATAATTTGTAATAAAGGTTAGAATGTCAATCTGTTCAACGATTAGATTTTGATACTATCTTTTACTATGTTTTTTAGTGTTGTTTCATTCCTGCGTAGGATTTGGAACACGATACGCTAAATTGCGTCAAATTCGTATTACATTTGTAATAAAAACTACTTGGCGCAGACTTTAAAGAAATAGTAAAAAAAACATAGTAATGAGAGGCACACACTTGGTCTTAATCTGTCATTTATCGGTTGATATTTTTTTATTGGAAAAGATAAACAGGAGAATACGACGAGATGAAAGAGGCTTCAAGTAAAGAAAAAGAGTATCATTATCATTATATTAAGAACATTAGAAATCTCTTAAATAAGAATGACAATTTAAAGACGGCGATTGTTTTAAACTTCAATCGGAAAGTAAATAATTTTAAAGTTGAAAAAAGTTTGAACCATTTACACGGTTGTGTGAATAGAAAGTTACTCACTAAACGAGGGTGGTTAAAGAACAACAATCGTGTAAAGATTTTTGGTTTTGTTGAACAAGGTGTTAATCAGACTCATATCAATATTGTAGTTGATAGAGTTTCACATTGTTTCAATAAGGTCTTGGACTTGATTAAGATGTATTGGTCAAAGATAACTAATCAATCAATCAAGTCGGCGATTTATCATAATGAGATTGAAAGTAAAAAGAGGTGGTTGAGATACATTAGTAAAGATTATAGCGACAGAAATCAAAATCTGTTGGTCTATTATTAACAATTAAAGAGGAAAAAATGATTACACAAAAAATTAAGAATATGATGAGAGAAGTAGATACTCACATTTCAAAAAAAGAAAGAATAAAGGCAATGTCTAAAATTGAGGACATTGTTGAAGAATTTAATAAGGTCAAACAAGAACAAATGACTAAGGCAAAACAAGAAAAGAAAATCTAAGGAGTAACAATGTTTCAATCACTAAATTTAGAAGTTGAAAAAGCGAAAGCGATAGAAAAGGCAAGACAAGAAAAAGCGATTAGAGAACACACATCTAAAATCGCTGAAACGGTATCACAACCTATTTCGTCTTATGGTCTATTTCAAAAATTACAAAAATCTGAAATGAAGACAGGATTAATTAAAGATGTAATTAGTCCAGATGAGGCAATGAAAGAATTTGAAGAACGACTAGAGGATTACGGCTTACACAAAGATAATGAAGTAACAAATATGATGACGAATGTTTTAAGAACAAGACAAGACGCCATTGATATTAGAAATTTAACAAAATACACACAAACAATTTTGAATAAATTTATTTCTAATATTCAAACTAATGGCGCAAGAAAAAAAAATATTAATATCAATCCAAGAATAGACGACTAGAGGTAAATAATAATGTCAGACACAATAACTAGGTCTTATAGACTCTCCCAATCAATAAGTAATTTTGTTTCTGAAATAGCGAAACAAAATGGAATGACACAATCTGGTGTCATTACAAAAGCAGTTAATGACTACAAACAAAAAGAACTAAACGAGATGAATAAACAAAGGCAGCAAGTTGATTCAATTGGTTCTATGTTTAGATAAATAATAGTAAGAAGTATTTTTTCATTTATATCGTATCTTTATCATTTGAAATCTTACTGATTTATCTTTTGCGGGTGGTGTTCCTTCTTTAACACCACCCCTTTCCAATTAAGAGATTTTATATTCAAGAAGAACCATTGTTCGCCAACCATTCTTCTCTTTCATTACTTTTTTAGAAACAATTTTATAACCAACAATCGTTGCCTCATTAAGAGTATTGTCGGCATTTAACTCATAAGATTGACTAATACCTTTTGAGTTTTCTTTTTTAACAATCTTTTCAGATTTAATAATTGAGTGTTGAGTAATGTCAGCGATTTTTAATTTTGCGTCTATAATCGCTTTACTCTCACTAATATTTAAATCTTTAGACCAACCTTGACCACACATCTTAATTACATTGTTAGTCTGTTTTTGTTTCTCACACCAAACATTAGTGAATTTCATCAAGTCGTCTGGTGATGTAATTGTTTTTTTATTTTTTACATAAGAGTTGGTACAATTACTCAACATTAAACCAACAATTAATAAAACTAATATTCTCATTTTACTCCTTTCAAATGTTTTCCAAGATTCCGATTACAACAAACATAAAGGCATTCTGATATTTTTCTTCGGTCATAAACTGAATGAAGAAATTATCTTTTTCTTTACAAGTGTAATGTTCTTTCTTGTTTATTAGTTCGTCATTAACAACATCTGCCTCAGCATAGTATTTACATTCACTAAACGACGAAGATGTTGAGGCTACTAGAATAAGAATTACAATTATAAATCTCTTAACCATAATTCCTTCTTTCTTTGTGATAGTTCATATTCAACTTGATTTAAAACTGCCTCTAACAGATTAAAAAATGCGATATGAATTTCTTTTTCAAAGATTTCTTTTTTACAAGTTTCAGTTTTACAATTGGTTAAAACATTAGTGATTACCATTTGATAATACTCATTTGATTTACCAAAAGCGTGAGTAGTGAAACTCAATAGAAAAAGAAATATGAGAACTTTTATAATTCTCATTTTAATTTACCCCCTTTCGTTACATCTTCCTCAAAGTCATAAAAATCTAAATCATCAGCGATACTTTGAGATACTTCTTTTATGATTTTCTCTTCTCTTTTCTTTTCACACGAAGAGCACAAGGTATAACCAAGAGTGTTAGGATATTTTTTATTCAAAAATCTATCCCAATTAGACAACTCTTCGTTACAATCGTGGCAAATAGGAACAATCGTTATAGTCATACTGCCAACCTCATTTCGTTTGACGACGAATGGTCGTAGGCTTGATTAAAGAACTTTTGATTATGTTCTCTAGTCATAATCTTATGAACTTGTTGAAAGAAAATCTTACGACCATATTTCTTTTTAATTTCGTCGCTGATTTTTCTGTAACCAAGACCTTGATTACGAAGATTAAACATTGATTGTAAGATGATGTATTCTTTTTCGTCTGGTATTAATTTACCTTTATCATCTTTTCTGTAACCAAATTCCATTGCGCCACCTAAAAACTTTCGTTCTTTTTTGGCATAGTGTTTTTGTGCCTTAATTCTTTCTGAAATTTGGATTCTTTCAGTTTCGGCAAGACAAGTTAAGATATTAAGAACTATCTGACCGACACCACCATTAGTTACACAACCTAAATCAACGATATGTATTTCAATTCCTTTTGTTTTACATTCATTGACAAATTTAAGTGTATCTAAAATGTTTCTTGAAAGTCTATCAAGTCTAGCAACAATTAATCTGTCGCCACGAACTAACTTTTCAACAATTTTACTTAATGACTTTCGTTTTCTTATCTCAACACCACCTGAAATAACTTCATTTTCAATAGAAGTAACTGAAAAATCTTTTAATTCAGAATATTGAGTTATTTTCTTACTTTGAGTTTCAAAACTTTCCCCATTTAGAGATTCCAAGTGTGAAACTCTTACATAACCTATAGTTTTCATAAGTTTTTTCCTTTCTGTCATAGTTTCATTTGAACGATTGACACTAGAACGCTAACAGGACTGGTTAGGTAATCAAGGGAATACCACCCTAATGTAACAAAAATTGACTAGGAAATGACTAATCCTTGTTACACTAACGACTTTTCGTCGTAGGCTATAAGAAATCAATTAAAATAGTGTAACACTTAATTGGAACCAATTTACAGCGTCGTGTTACCTACTCTTTTTTGTTGTAGAGTAATTGTATGACAACGAGAAAACTACAATTAAACAATAAGTCAAACGACTACTCGTCGTCATTAATTAACAAAAAAGGAGAATATATGATTGATAAACAATTAATAGACAACGCAGTAAATGAAGCAATGATGAAAGTCATTTACAATAGTTCGCCAACTATGATTCACGAAGACGACTACGAACCACAGGCTTGTTCGCTTTGTAATAAAGAAATGTCGTCAATACACGATACTCATAACGCTTTTCCATTAGCGAAATTACAATCGGCGAAAGAAGCACATCAACAAAAGAAAAATTATAGATGTTGTTCAGATTGTAATGAGAAAGTTTTGAAAGCGAGATTAGATATGATGGGTGTTAGTTCTGAAGATTTAAAAACTTACTCAATATCAGAATTATCAAAAATACCTTCTAAAAAAGAAAGAAAAAGTATTTTTGAAACATCTCAATCTAAAGCAAGATTTGATGAATTAGGTCAAGATTTTTACAAGACAGGTTTAGGCAAATCAATTTTGAAAGGAAGAAAGTAATGGCGAAGTTTAATAAAGTAGAATTAAAACATTTAAGAAAACTTGAAAAAATAGCAGACGCTTTAGATTTACAAAAACCAATCAAAGTTTCAGTTAGAAAAAAAGGTAAATTAAGTAATGGTATTGTAGGCAAATGTCATAACAATGTTTGTGAAGTAGTTAAACATTTAGGTGGCAAACAAGTTGTTGGTTACTATGTTCAAAGACAAGATGATGTTGAACAAACTGCCTTATTACACCATTCAATTTGGTTATCGCCAGAGGGTAAATATGTTGATGTAACATATGGTCAAAAAGAATATTGGAACGACATATATTTTTATCCTCAAAAAACATACGACCCTTTAACTGAATTTTATCAGTCTAGAAATAATTGGATTATACCAGACGACATTCATCAAGGTGTATGGATTCAAGAGTCTTATTCAGGCAATACTCACAATGTTCCAATGAACTTTTTTACAAAGTTATCTAAGGCGAAAAAGAAACTGAAAAAGAGAAATCAACTAGATAAGTTTTTTTCAGATAATGGTTGGGCAGACAATAAAGTTTCATTAGTAAATTTTGATGATGTTGTAGCACACAAAGATTGTGACTCTCATAAATCATTTATCAATGAGTTTGGTAATTATTTTAATTTTAAGAATTATCAAAACGACAAGAGAGTTGAGGCTATATGAGAACAGCGACTTTAAAAAACTATGATGATATTTGGTCAATCTTTAAGAAATACAAAAAAGTATTTCCTCACATAAGAACTGACTATCTAAAAAGACAAATTAAAAACAACAATGTTATTTTTGAAAATGATGTTGTTATTGTCAAAGATACATACAAAAGAAAAGTAAATTTAGGTAATACATCTTTTGACAAAGGCACAACTATTATTCATCAGATAGCGAATAACAATCAAGGTAATGGTTATTCATCTGTTGTTTTAAACAAGTTTCTAAACGAAGTTAAAAATAAAGTTATTTTAACCGTTAGAAAATCAAACCAAATCGCCAGAAAATTTTATGAAAAAAATAACTTTAAAGAAGTTGGTAAGATTTGTTGGCAAAACAATCAAATAGAAGGAGTAATATATGAAACTTGAAATTTTTAACTCAAAACGAAAAACACTCAACTTTATTGACAGATATTATAGAAAGTTAATTAAAGAAAATCCTGAAAAGAGATTTGAAATTTTACAAAAAAAAGTTGAGATGAAAAAAGCGTTAAAGAAAGATGGTTTAGTATGAGCAAACCACATCACTCATATTTAAATATTCAACAATTCTTGGCGAATGAAACTGATAAAGAAAAAAGATTAAAGTTTTTATTTGGTCAAAAAGAAAATCTTAAACAGATTAAACATACACTACTTGTTTCTCATTATCTAAATCTTGAAGAATACATTGATAAGTTAATCAGAATGGTAACAAATAATAGACCATTAGATTTGATTGAAAAACATCATAAGGTAGAGTCTAATTTAGATAAATTTATGTAACGACGATATGGTTGAGGCTTCAAAGAAATTAACTTCAAAAGGAAATCTAAGGTCAAAATCTACGACTAATAAAATCATATTAGAAAAAAGAGTAGATGAAGTTTATAGATATTGGTCTAAACAATCATTTCCTTATTACGAAACAAGTAACAAATATCGTAACGAACAATTTGATAAATTTTTAAGAACAAACGACCAATCGTCGTTAGATTTTAGTAATAGAATTTTAAAATTTAATAACTCTGGTTTATCTTTATGTTGGTCTTACTTCAAACACGCTTTTGAAGTTAGATGTAACAATTTAAATTCGCCAATAGATGTATTCAATTCAGAAAGATTATTTAAGAATGGAATTAGAAAAGTTTTAACAGGAACATTTTTTACAAAAAAATCTGTATCTGAATTATGTAATCAAACACCACAAGCGAAACAAAGTATCTATACAATATTAAGAAGAATTACTGGCACACAAATGGTTTCAAATTTTAGACCTGTTACTGCCTCTATGATTTACAAAATATTTTGTGACTCTGGCGATGTAGTTTGGGATATGTCATCAGGTTGGGGTGGTCGTTTATTAGGAAGTATTAAATCAAAAATAAATTATATCGGAACTGACCCCTCATCTAAAACAATTAAAGGTAATAAAGAATTAGCGAAACAATTTGGTAATAAAAATTATTCTTACACACTTCATCAATGTGGTAGTGAAGAATTTGAACCTGACAGAAATAGTTTAGATTTCGCTTTTACTTCACCACCTTATTTTGACACCGAACAATATTCTAATGAACAAACACAATCTTATTTAAAATTTAAATCAGTTCTTAAATGGAAATCAAAATTTTTAAGACAAACAATTAAGAATGTTCATAGAGGTTTAAAACAAAATAAGTTTATGGGTTTGAATGTCGCTGATGTAAAAAACTATTCAACATTTGAAAGAGATACAATTGAAATCGCTGAAGACATTGGTTTCAAATATCTTGATAGATTTGATTACGCTTTAGGGTCACAACACGACAACTTTAAAACAGAACCAATTTTTATTTTTAAGAAGATATGAAATACGACATTGATGATAAGGCTAGATTAGTTCTAAAACACATTGTTTATATCGCTGAAAGAACAGCGAAACAAATTCAATTCTGTTTTACTAAAGGTAAGAAACAATATTATATTTCGCCAAAGAGAGATATTTTCTTAACTTTTAATTTACAAAGTCCAATTGATTTTGATTATCCAATACCTGACTTAAATCATTTTTTAAGTTCAAATATTAAGACGATTGATAGTCAAAAATTGATTACAAATAAAGACAATCTATTCTTACCAACAGATGATGATATTAAAGAATTTGAAAGTGGTAAGTTAATAGACATTGTTGATTTTCCATTAAAAGATGTTCAGTTACTTAACTCATCAAAAACAAATAAGTTTGAGTTTATTAACTTCATTTCAATAGATAAGAAATTACACTATCTTTTTCAAAATCACATTTGGGATTGGTGGCGAGATGAAGATAATAAACTAATAGTTAAAAGAGGCGAAACAACTCATAAATTTAGATTTATAGTTAATAGAAAATTAATAACGAAGTTGTTACCAAATGATTACAAATTAATGTTTAAAAGAGGTGTTATTCATTTTCAATACAAACATCTTAATTATTATTTTAAACCAGAGAATGAGTTTCACAAACAAGCAGTAAAAAACTTTTACACATTATCAGACAAAGTAACTGATAAACATTTAATCCAAAGATATAAAAAACTTAATTTGATGTAACGACGATTAGTCGTAGGCTTCAATTGTTGGTAGGGGCGAAGGGACTTGAACCCTTACTCTCTTGCGAGAATCAGATTTTGAGTCTGACTTGTCTGCCAGTTCCAACACACCCCCATAATTATAAATCTATTCGTGTTTTAGAATTATAATTTTTAATTTTCTTTTTCTTAACTTTAGTATCATCTCTTAATTTTTTACCAGAAAGATATTCTAAAGTTTGTTTTAAATAATCTTTTTCATTGTAACTTAAAAAAGAATATTTTTTTGTAAGTTTTTTTAAATCTAAAATAAACTTTTTCAAATACTTTTCGTCTGTTTTTTTAATTCTATTTTCATCAACTAAAACAGAGGCAATTTCATTTCTTAATGGGTTGTAACTGCCTATTGGTTTAGGAACTTTATTATTAGGTAAGAATTGTAGTAGTTCTTTTTTTTCAATCTTTCTATTAATCTTATCTTCAATCAATCTGTATTGATTTTCAGGCAAACTATCTACCCATTCAGCGAGTGTCCAAGTAGGTGGCAATTTCATAATAATTTTCGCTATTCTTTTACTACTACTAATTTTCATAAACCTTTGTTGTTGTCTTAAACTTAAAATTTTATCGTTGATTAATCTTCGTTGTAGTTTTTTAAAACCTTGTCTTAATTCTTTCTTTGCCTTGTTTAATAATTGACCACATTTCCAAAAACCTAATCTCTCTTTTAATAATGCCTCAAAAGTTATTTCTGCGTTCTCTCTTATTCTTGAATAGAAATCATCAACAGACATATTCTTATCTTTCATCGCTATTGAGAATTTTTTAGTGATTAAAGTTTCTTGTTTGATTATGTCTTTTGTCATAGTTTTAGTGTAACGCTATCAACTATGAAAATAAACTTTTTTGTTACAATTAAATTGAATTAATTATGGGATTAAATTAACTTGTTCTTATGGCATACAGAAAAAGGAAAGATGTAGATACAAGACGACGAGGTCACGACGATAGACGAATGGCTACTGACATTCATATTTGTCGTTGGTTTTCCTTATTCTTAAAAATTACAAAAGAACTTGAAGACAGAAAGGTCAAATTAGAGTTATTTGGAAAACAACATTTGGTTAAACTCAATCGTTCAGAAAATTGGTTCAAAAAAATTGATTTAAATAAGTTACCAAAAACTCCTAAATTTTTGAGATTTGAATTTAAGAATTATTACAAAGATACGAGTAGTTATTTTGACAATTATTTTTGGTTAAAATATCGTCATTTATTCCAAGAACCAAAAACTCAATTTATTCAAAATTTTAACAATGTAGATATGGACAAATATGATGTTGTTATTGTTCCAAAACACTTCTCTCAAAGAGAGGCAAGGTCAGACTTCATAAATCTATATCAACAAAAAGAGGTCAAATTAAAAAAGGGTAGAAAGAAGACAGGTGAATCAAGGCATAAGGCAGACATAGTTTTAACTGGTGCGAAAGATGAGGTGTTAAAAAGACTCTTTCATATCTTTAGAATTTCACAAACTAAAAATAATGAAATGACCAATTTAGACATTTATTCAAATTACCAAAATCAGTTATTTAAACGACCATTAATTCAAGTTGTTAGAAAAACAAAAGATAGTGGTAAAGAAAAAACAAAAGACGATTATGAGTCTCAAATTCGTTCAACACAAAGAGATATAAGACAAGCGAAAATTCTAATATTGAATCTTTGTAAGGGTCATTTTCCAATAACCGATAAACTACTTTAACGACGACTTGTCGTAGGCTTCAAAAAGTGAGTTTAAAAGTGTCTATGTCATACGAGGCAAAACGACAGAACCATCTTAATTTTTAACGAAAATTAAAAACAAGTATCAATCATCATATTCTGTCAAACAACACTCTAAATCGTTCTATTGTCTGTCAAACAAAGTCAAACTATACTATTAAAAAAACAATATAATAAAGGGAAAGAGAAAATTCGTGTGTGACTCAAAATCGTGTTTCGCAAGAAGTGAGAGTTCGATTCTCTCTTCGCCCACCAAATTATGGAATTAAATAAGATTAACAGTTTAGTAGAGCTTTTTTTTAAAAAATACGAGGAAATAAGTAAGACTTCTGATCAACAATTTTTAAATTGGCTAAAAGAAAGTGAAAAAAAAATCTTAACTTGGGGTGAAGTTGAGATAAAAGTTAAAGCTCTATCTGAGTATTTAAAAAAAGGCTTATCTAAAGGTGATAGATGCATTTTGTTATCTGAAAATCGACCAGAATGGTTAATTGCAGACTTAGCAATAATGAATGCTGGGGGAGTTACTGTTCCACTGTTTACAACTTATTCAGAAAAAGATTATGAGTATATTATTGAAGATTGCGAACCAAAAATATGTATTGTCTCAAATAATATTCAATTGCAAAAAATAAAAAAATTTGTTTCTGAAAAAATAAAAATATTATCAATTGAAAATATTAGTAATGAAATTGAAAATATTGAAAATATTTTCCTTAGATATGAAAAAAAAGAAAATTTAGAAGTTCATTTAAACTTTAACCAAGAAATTCATAGAGATGATCTTGCATGCATAATTTATACATCTGGGACAACTGGTAATCCAAAAGGTGTAATGCTTAGTCATGGAGGTATTTTATCTAATTGCGAAGGAGCTGAGGAAATTTTAAAATCATTGGTAAAAAAAGACAAGCCGGTATTTTTAACTTGGCTTCCATTATCCCACTCATACGAACATACCGTTCAATATGTCCAAATTTCACTTGGTGCAAAAGTTTTT
This sequence comes from uncultured Pelagibacteraceae bacterium, assembly GCA_902558225.1. Taxonomy (GTDB): domain Bacteria; phylum Pseudomonadota; class Alphaproteobacteria; order Pelagibacterales; family Pelagibacteraceae; genus Pelagibacter. The sequence goes on from CACEDG010000001.1 coordinate 15,967, forward strand.
TATGCTGAAAGTTTGGAAAAATTACTTTTCAATATGTCTATTGCAAAGCCAACAATTATGACAGCTGTTCCAAGATTTTACCAAAATTTATTTATTAAAATTTCAAATAATTTTTCAAAACAAAAAGGTTTAAAAAAGAAATTGATTGAAAACACTATTTTTTTTGGAACAAAAATATTGAAAAAAGAGAGATTAAATTTTAAGCAAAAAGTCATTAATTTTATTTGTGAGGTAACCGTTAGAAAGAAAATAAAAAAACAATTTGGAGGTAGATTAAAAGCTTTTGTTTCTGGAGGTGGTGCTTTGGATCAAAAAATTGGTGAATTTTTGAATTCAGTTGGTTTACCTACCTTACAAGGCTATGGATTAACAGAGACATCTCCAGTCGTGAGTTGTAACGTTCCTGGAAACATTCAAATTGAAACAGTTGGTCCGCCTTTTAAAACTAATCAAGTTAAAATCGCTTATGATGGCGAAATTTTAGTTAAGGGGGAAAATGTTATGCTTGGCTACTGGAATATGAAAAAAGAAACAGAAGAAGTTATTGTAGATGGATGGTTGCACACAGGAGATATCGGAGAAATTACGAGAGATGGAAATTTAAAAATAACTGATAGAAAGAAAGAAATCATTGTTAATCTTGGTGGTGATAATATTTCACCATCAAAAATTGAAAATTTGTTATGTTTAAATGAAAAAATTAAACAAAGTTACGTTTATGGGGATAAAAAAACTTATTTAGTAGCACTAATTGTAAGTGAAAGTTCAGATTATAAAAAAGACATAGAAATTTATTTAGAAAAATTAAATAAAAGTTTATCATTGGTTGAAAAAGTTAAAAAATTTAAATTAATTAATGATGAATTTACTATTGAAAATGGAATGTTAACACCAACTTTAAAATTAAAAAGAAAAAAAATTTTAGAAAAATATAAAGAAGATTTAGAAAAACTTTATTAATTTTATCAAGTAATATGTTTATAAAGCGCATAAACACTAACTTTTTTACACTTTTAAATCATAATTAATTAATTTTATTTAAAATTAATTTTTGAAAATTTTTATATTAATTAAAGAATTGACATAACGTGTATAAAAAAATAAAAATAACATAACAGCGAATCATTTTGATTCGTCTAACTTAAAAAAGGGAGCTAAAGATGCCTAAGAGAAGAAAAAAAGCAAAGAAAGCTAAGAAAAAAGCTAAGAAAAAAGCTAAGAAAAGAAGAAGAAGATAAAAACTTAGTATTCTTTATTAAAAACGCTTCTCATAACTTTATGTGTGAGAGGCGTTTTTTTATTCATCTAAATTTTCATCTGGTTCTGTTAATGGCTCCTCCTCAGGAAGATCAGTATTTACTTCTTCTGTTTTTGATTGAGCTGTTTGTGTTTTATTAACATTCTCTTGATTTCTTTTTAACGCTTTATCAAGTTTTTTTTGAGTATCTTCTAAAGAAAGGTTTAAGATTATTTGAAATTCAGTAAGTATTCTTTCATAAGCCTTTTCAAATAGTTGTCTCTCACTATAGGATTGGTCAACCATTAGATCATCACCTTTATTTAAATCTCTAACAACTTCTGCTAGTTCATAAATTTTACCTGATGAAATTTTTGCTTCGTACTCTTGTGCTCGCCTACTCCACATGGATCTTTTTATTTTAGGCTTACTTTTTAGTATTGAAATGCACTTATTTACTTGATTGATAGTTGCTAAGGGCCTTAAATGAGATTGTTTGTTTACTGGACAATAACCTGTTGCTCTATCTTTATCGTAAGAAAGAACATAGCTTTCTAGTTCAATTCCACCTATAGTAGTTTTTTTAAAATCTATTATTTTACAAACCCCATGTTTTGGATAAACTACAAATTCTTTAACTTTATACTCTCTCTTTTGAGTTTCTTGTTTTTTAATTTTTTTAATTTCCGGTTTAGCTTCATTATTTTTTGTAATTCTTAAACTATCATTTTTTTGTTCGGTTGTTTTGATTTCTGATTTAGAGGTTTTTTTTAAAGGTATTTTTTTAGTTTTAATTGATTTTTTTGGTAACTTATTGATCTTCTTTTTTACTTTTTTAAGTTTGATGATTTTTTTTGTTTTTATCTTTTTTTTTGATTTAGTAACCTTATTTTTTTTAAAGGTTTTCTTTAAAATACTTTTCAAACTTATTTTTTTCATCTTTGTATTTCATATGATCCGACGGTGGATCTTTTTTTTCACTTATGTTCGGCCATATTTCAGAGTATTCCTTGTTTATCTTTAGCCACTTCTCAATTCCAGGCTCTGTGTCTGCTTTAATTGCATCAACAGGACACTCAGGCTCACAAACGCCACAATCTATACACTCATCCGGTTTAATTACAAGCATATTTTTTCCTTCATAAAAACAATCAACGGGACATACATCAACACAGTCCATTAATTTACATTTAATACACTTTTCGTTTACCACATACGTCATTATGAATTTTCTTTTTTGATTTTTTCTTTGATATCGCCCATAGTCTTATTGTCAATATATAATAATCCAGCCAGTCTTCTCATTAAATTTGTTTCGTATATATCCGCTTCCTTGTTAGAATAAATTATTTGCCATAATGTCTCAATTATTTGAATTTTTTTATTTTCGTCCATATTTTTAACTTCTCTAGTAAAATCTAAAATTTGGTTAGCATTTTCCTCCATTAATTTTCCATCATTAATAATACTTTCTAAACTTTGATTTTCAGCACCAAGTTTCAGAAGAGCTTCTCTTATTATTTTTTCCTCTGTTTTTGAAAAATTTTCATCAATTTTTGCAGCATGAATCAATAATGAAGCTATCTTTATAAAATTTTTATTTTTATTTTTATCAAACAACATATTTTTTAATTTAGGTTTAAATTTTTTAGGACATTAAAAGGACTTTCTTTTGAGACCTTCTTATCACTTTTTTTGAAATTCTTTCTAGGTTTATATTTAAAAAAAAGATTATCTTCTTTTTCTATAACATTGTAATTCATATTCTTTATTAGTTTTTTGAAATTATCTTTACTACAACCAAGTAAATTTAACATTCCTGCGGTCAATCTGATCTCTTTTTTATTTTCAGTTTTTGAATTAATGATTTGTACAAATAATCTTTCCAAAATATCAATTCTTACATAAATATTTTCAAATTTTTCAAACCCACAAAGCAACATAAAGTTTCTATTTGTTATCTTATCGTCATTTACAAAGTTCAAACCAAAAATTGGTGGTTTCAAATTATAAAATTTTTGATGAAAATTTTTCCATAGCAAAGTTCTTAATGACACTGCTTCTGGTTTAATTAATTTATGTAAATATATATGATATCTGCCGAATTTTACACCGAGATCTCTAAGTATTTTTCTCTCACTTTGCTCCAATCCATTTAAATATTCATTAACTTGATCTCTTTTCAATACACCGTTATTTTCGTAAAGTTGATACGCAAGTGCTTTTATTGAGGAGTTTTTTTCTTTTAAATTTTTTAATTCAATAAGGCTATTTAAAATTGTATAAATTTTATTTTTTAACCATTTTTCCAAAAAATTGATTAATTCTTTTCTTTGATCTTGTTCTAACATATCATCAACAATCAGCTCAATGTTTGGATTTAAATAATCCTTTCCTGGTATTATTTTTGCAATTTGTGACTTATTCCAATAAATTTTAAAATCATTAGTTAAATCAATTAATCCTGTTTCAGTTATAACTTTGATTCTTCTTTGAAGTTCTGGACCTATAGTTTGTCTTGCTGCTTTTTTTAGAGATTTTATGTCAGTCTCTAGTGCTCCTTTTTTTAAGTCTAATTCTAATTTTAATCCATTAATTTTTCCAATGAATTGATTATCAATCATAACCTCATTGTTTTCTAAAATTTTTGTTTCAAATTCCATATCTTGTTTTAAGCCTCTTGCTAATACACTTGCTCTTTTGTCAATAAAAGTTTTTGTAAGTTCCTCATGAAGTCTATCTGATAGTTTGTCTTCCAATATTTTTGTTTTCTCTATCCAATAATTTTGATTATTTACCCAATTATTTTTATTTGAAACATAAGACCAAGTTCTTACATTTGCAATTCTATTTGATAAAGAATCTACATTTCCCTCTAATTTATTAAGTTTCATCAGCTGAAGATGCATAAAATCTTCCGATATTCTTTGATTTTTAGAAATTAGAAATTTGAAAACATTCTCTATTACTTGATAATGATTTCCGTAGGTTTTTTTTACAAAATCTGGTATTTGACAACATTCCCACAACAATTCTAATTTTCCTTTGTTAAATCGATTAGCTTGAAAGCCCTTCTCTCTAAGAAAAAATTTTAGAGCTTTTTCATCCTCACGTTCGTAAATCTTTCTTAACCATCCTTGATCAGGTTTTTTATCTAAAGATTTTATAAGAGCCTTAGGGTTATTAAAATTCAAATCTGAGTTTCTCCAATATAAAGACTGTATTTCTTCGAATTTATGGTTCTCTAATAATTCGACTTCTTCGGAATTAATTTCTTTACACTGACCAGTTATTCCAAACCCACCATTATTTAAATATCTTCCTGCTCTACCTGCGATTTGTCCAATTTCTGATAAATTAAGTTTTCTCAATTTTCTTCCATCAAATTTTTTTAAATTAGAAAAATAAACATAATCAAGATCCATATTTATCCCCATTCCAATAGCATCAGTTGCAACTAGAAAATCTACATCTCCTGATTGGTATAATTCAACTTGTGAATTTCTTGTTTTAGGACTTAATGATCCCATTACAATAGCTGCACCACCCTTTTGTCTTCTGATTAATTCAGCGATAGCATATACTTCCTCTGCTGAAAACGCTATGATAGCTGTTTTTCTTTGGATTCTTGAAATTTTTTTGTGTCCTTCATAAGCAAGTTTAGATAATCGATTTCTATTTATAAATTCGATATCATCTTTTAAATTTGAGATAATATTTTTTATAGTATTTGAACCCATTAACATTGTTAATCTAGCTCCTCTTAAATTTAATAATCTATCAGTAAAAATATGACCACGTTCGTGATCAGCACACATTTGAATCTCATCTATACCTACAAAATCTAATTGTTTATCAATCGGCATTGACTCAACAGTGCACAAAAAATATTTTGCATTAGAAGGAATTATCTTTTCCTCACCAGTGATTAGGGCAACTTTATCTAAATTAACTTTTTTTATAACTTTGTCATAAACTTCTCTAGCTAGTAACCTTAATGGGAAACCTATCATTCCTGAATCAAAAGATAGCATAGTCTCAATAGCCAGATGAGTTTTGCCCGTATTTGTTGGGCCTAGGATAGCTGTAATTTTATTTTTTATCATTTCTACTTTTGGTATACTTTAATTTTTATCTACCAGATGTAGTTACCGCTAAAGAACAAATATAGACTAAAACATGACCGAATCGTAAGGTAAAAAGTTCTCATTTTAATATTTATAATTTAATTTAACATAATAAAATTCAGTTCTCTAATTTAAATTATTAAAAAGTTTAATTATACAATTCTTTAATTAGAAGGTTTCGTTTTTAAAACTTTCCAAATCCCTGACGCTGAAGTAATTATTTTATCATTACAGCTCAACTCGCAAAATAAAAATACGAGCGTTTTTGTTTTTTTTAATATTTTAACTTTACCATTAATTTCGTCGTTAATTTTTGATGAGCCAATAAATTGTATGTCTAAAGAAATTGTTACACAAGGAGCATTATGAACAGATCGATGTGCTGCTGTACCGGCGCCAGCATCAATTAGTGCTGATAAATAACCTCCATGAGTAATACCTGCAGCGTTAAGATGATTTTTATTTATTATTGATTTAAATTCATATTCATTTTCAGAAATATTTCTAAATAAAACTCCACCATTGTGTTTCATAAAACCTGGATTAATACTTATTTGTTCAAACTCAGTAGACATAATTTTTTATAATATAAAAGTTAAAATTAATATAACTACAAAAATAAAAATAAAAAAATATATTACTGACATTTGAAGAGATATTCTTTTTAACCATTTAAACATAATAATTCCTTTTAATGGTGCGCCTGCTAGGAGTCGAACCCAGAACCTCCTGGTCCGTAGCCAAGCGCTCTATCCAATTGAGCTACAGGCGCATTTATAAATATAATGTTTATAGTATATCAATTTTTAGTGTATTTTAATGATAAGATTAATTTAAAATTTATGGATAATAAATCTAATGATGTTGTGATTATAAGTGCAGTTAGAACTCCTATAGGTACTTATAAAGGATCATTAAAAGATTTGAGAGTGGATCAGCTTGGTACCATTGTAATAAGTGAGGTTTTAAAAAGATGTAAAATTTCTAGTAATCAAATTGATGAAGTAATAATGGGACAAGTTTTGACTGCTGGAGGAGGGCAGAATCCAGCCAGACAAGCGGCAGTAAACGCTGGGATACCTATATCAAAACCTGCTCATTTAGTTAATCAAGTTTGTGGTTCAGGATTAAGAGCTATTATTTCAGGTTACCAATCTATAAAATTAAGAGATGCAGATTATATTATTTGTGGAGGTCAAGAAAATATGTCAATGACACCTCACACATATTTTTATTCTGAGAAAAAAGAAATTTCAAAAGATCAGTTAATTAACACAATGATTCACGATGGATTAATGGATGCATTCAATAATTACCATATGGGAGTTACAGCTGAAAATGTTGCAAAAAAATTTAATATTTCTAGACAACAACAAGATGAATTTGCTCTTCTCTCGCAAAGGAAAACAGAAATAGCAATTAAAAATAATAAATTTGATAATGAAATTATAAATATAGACTATAATGGAACTTTTTTAGATAGAGATGAACATCCCAGGAAAGATCTAAAATTATCTGATTTAGAAAAACTTAAAACAGTTTTTAAAAACGATGGAACAGTTACACCAGGAAACTCATCTGGTATAAATGATGGAGCGGCTGCTTTATTACTAACTACATTAAAAGAAGCTGAAAAAAATTCAATAAAACCTTTTGCGAAACTTGTTTCATGGGCATCAGTTGGACTAGACCCTTCCTTGATGGGTCTTGGTCCTATTGAGGCTATACGGCAAGCAACAAAAAAAGCTAATTGGGATTTAGATGAAATTGACCTGTTTGAAATTAATGAGGCTTTTGCAGCTCAAGTTATTGCTGTAATAAGTGAATTGGCAATTGATAAAGATAAAGTAAATGTTAATGGTGGAGCTATTGCCTTGGGTCATCCTATAGGAGCATCTGGGGCAAGAATATTAGTGACACTCATATATGAAATGGAGAGAAAAAATAAAAAAAAAGGTTGTGCAGCTCTTTGTATTGGTGGCGGCATGGGAATTGCTTTATGTGTTGAAAAAATTTAAGAACTAATTTTTCCGTATTTTTCCTCTAACAAAATTTTTTGAATCCATATATTGGTATCTTTATATGTGCTTAATTTTGGTTGAGTAAATAAATTTAATAACTTTTTAATCATTTTTGAAGCATACAGAAAAAGAGTGTCAAAATATTGTGTAGAATGTGTTAAAATTAGAGATTAAGTATATTTTTTTAGTGTATAAAACTTTGAAGAAATGACTGAAAAATTATTAGTTCCTGACATAGGTGACTTTGAGAACGTAGAGGTAATAGAGCTTTTAGTTAAGGAAGGCCAAGATATCAAAAAAAATGACCCTGTCGTTACAATTGAAAGTGATAAATCGAGTGTTGAAATACCATCAGTATTTTCGGGCAAAGTTGAGTCTATCAGTGTTAAAGTCGGAGATAAGGTATCAAAAGGAGACTTACTTATAAATATATCTTCAAATAACATAGTATCTAAAACCGAATCTATTCCAAAGGAAACTGAAAATTTAATTCAAGAAGCTGAAAGTTCTCTGAAAAAGAATCAAGATCAGAATGAACCAGTAAAAAATATTGTAAAAGAAAAAGATCAAAAAATTGAAGTGATTAATGAAGGAGACATTGATCCGTTAGAAACTAGTGAATGGTTGGAGTCGTTGTCAGCAGTGATTGAAAAAGATGGAAACCATAGAGCTCATTATTTAATCAAAGAACTTATTAACAAAGCTTATATGGAAGGTGCTAACATACCTTATACACAAAATACTCCTTACATAAATACTATACCTGTAAATGAAGAAAAAAAATCAAATGGTGATCAAAATATAGAAAGGAGAATTAGATCTTTAATAAGATGGAATGCTGCTGCTATGGTAGTTAGAGCTAATAAAAAATTTCCAGAACTTGGAGGACATATTGGAACTTTTGCCTCTGCTGCAACTCTTTACGACGTCGGCATGAATCATTTTTGGAGAGCAAAAAATAATAAATTTGGTGGGGATTTAATTTATTTTCAAGGACATAGCGCTCCAGGTATGTACGCTAGGGCTTTTCTAGAGGGAAGACTTAGTGAAAAACAATTAGATAGTTTTAGACAAGAGGTGAATCCTGGTGGACTTTCATCATATCCTCATCCATGGTTAATGCCAAATTTTTGGCAATTTCCAACGGTTTCAATGGGACTAGGTCCAATGCTGGCAATTTATCAGGCAAGATTTATGAAGTATTTAATCAATAGAGGCTTGATTAAAGATGAAGGAAGAAAAGTTTGGGCATTTTTAGGTGATGGAGAAATGGATGAGCCAGAGTCTCTAGGAGCAATTGGTTTAGCTGCGAGAGAAAAATTAGATAATTTAATATTTGTTGTTAACTGTAATCTTCAAAGGTTAGATGGACCAGTTCGTGGCAATGGAAAGATAATACAAGAATTAGAGGGAATTTTCAGAGGTGCTGGTTGGAATGTTATAAAAGTTATTTGGGGTTCGTATTGGGATCCTTTACTTGCAAATGACAAGACAGGTCATTTAGTTAAAACTATGAACGAAACTGTTGATGGAGAATATCAAGCTATGAAAGCAAGAGATGGTGCATATGTCAGAGATAAGTTTTTTGGTAAATATTTAGAAACAAAAGAATTAGTTTCGAGTCTTTCAGATAAAGATATTTGGCGATTGAATAGAGGTGGTCATGATCCTCACAAAGTTTTTGCAGCTTACGATAAAGCATCTAAAAATGTTGGAAGTCCTACAGTTGTCATTGCAAAAACTATCAAGGGTTATGGAATGGGTAAAAGTGGTGAAAGTGTAAATACGACACACCAAACTAAGAAACTAGATATTGATGACCTTATGTATTACAGAGATAGGTTTGATGTGCCATTAACAGATCAACAAGTGAAAAATATTGAATATTATAAACCAGATCAAAATTCGCCTGAGATTAAATATTTAAAAGAAAGAAGAATTCAATTAGGAGGCTTTATCCCTGAAAGAACAACTTATGCAAAATCTATTAAAGCGCCACCAAAAGATATTTTTGATAACATGAAAGTTTCAACTGGTAAAAAAGAGATGTCTACAACAATGGCATTAGTTAGAATGTTGACCAATCTTTTAAGAGATAAAAATGTTGCACCAAGACTAGTTCCTATTATCCCTGATGAGGCTAGAACTTTTGGAATGGAAGGTTTTTTTCAAAAGATTGGAATTTATGCTCATGAAGGCCAAAAATATGAGCCAGAAGACTCTGCTCAATTAAGTTCGTATAAAGAGGAGAAGAGTGGTCAAGTTTTAGAGGAAGGGATTAATGAGGCTGGAGCAATGTCATCTTGGATAGCTGCTGGAACTTCATATACTAACCACGATATAGAAATGATTCCAATTTATCTTTTTTATTCTATGTTTGGTTTTCAAAGAATTGGAGATTTTGCTTGGGCAGGCGCAGATAGTCAATCAAGAGGGTTTTTGATTGGAGCTACTGCTGGAAGAACGACACTTGCTGGAGAGGGTTTACAACATCAAGATGGTCATAGTCATTTAATGGCGTCGACTATTCCAAATTGTAGATCATATGATCCCACATACCATTATGAACTTGCTGTTATATTTAGAGAAGGTTTAAGAAGAATGCACGAAAAAAAAGAAAATATATTTTATTATATAACAACAATGAATGAAAATTATCCTCATCCAGAAATGCCAAAAGATAAGTTGTGCGAAGAAGGCATTTTAAAGGGGATGTATAAAATAAAGGAATTTAATAAATATAAAAAAACTAAAATTCAGTTTCTTGGGTCTGGAACAATTTTAAGAGAAATGATAGCTGGAGCAGAAATATTGCAAAATGAGTATCAGATTGATAGTGAAATTTGGAGCGTGACAAGCTTTAATGAATTAAGAAGAGATGGTCTTGAGGTAGAAAGATACAATCTTCTAAACCCTGACAAAGAACCTAAAAAAACCTATATAGAAAAATGTTTAGGAAACACGGAAGGACCAATCTTGGCAGCCTCTGATTATATGAGAATGAACTCTGATCAAATAAGACCATATGTAAATAAAAGTTTTTACTCGCTAGGAACTGACGGATTTGGACGAAGTGATACAAGAAAAGAATTAAGAAAATTTTTTGAAGTTGATAAGGAACACATCACAACTTATGGATTGAGCATTTTAGCCAAGGAACAGCTTATCGCGTCCAAACATGCTTTAGATGCTATAAAAAAGTACAAGATTGATATAGATAAACCTATGCCTACAAAATTATAGAATGTCTAAAAAAGATATAAAGGTCCCAAATATTGGTGAATTTAAAGATGTAGAGGTAATTGAAATAATAGTCAAAAAGGGTCAAGAAATTAAAAAAAACGATCCTTTAATAACAATAGAAAGTGATAAATCGAGTGTTGAAATACCCTCATCACATAATGGAAAGGTAACAACAATAAATTTAAATATTGGTGATAAGGTTTCAGAGGGTGATCAAATTTTAGAAATTGAATTAAAAGATAATCAAGAAGAAACTCTAATTGAAACTAAAGAAAAACAATTACCCAAAAAAGATAATATTAAAGAAAAAAAAATAGAAGTCGAAACAAATAACAGGTCAAAAAATATTATCGTAACAGATTTTTCTAAAAAAACTTCAGCCTCACCAAAAGTCAGAAAATTTGCAAGAGAACTAGGTGTTGATATCACTAAAGTTGAGGGAAGCGAGAGATTAGGAAGAGTAACAGAAAGTGATGTTAAGTCATTTGTTGCAAAAAAATCTCCGAGAAATATAGAAAAAGCATCAAAGAAAGATGAAATAATAGAATTAGAATATCCTCACTCAGAATTTGGTCAAATAGAATTAAAAGATATTCCAAGAGTTAAGAGACTTTCATCTAAATATCTAATGAATTCTTGGACCAATATTCCTCATGTGACGAATCATGATGAAGCAGATATAACGGAATTAGAGGAGTTTAGAACATCTCTTACAGACATTTATACTGGAGAAAAAAAGAAAATTACACCTTTAGCTTTTATTGTCAAAGCGTTAACTGCATCACTTAAAAAATTTCCAAATTTTAATTCTTCCATAGATGAAATAGATAAAGGAAAAATGACCTTAAAGAAGTATTATCATATTGGAATAGCTGTAGACACGAAGCATGGCCTTATGGTTCCAAAATTGAGAAATGCTGATAATAAGAATATATCTATAATAGGCAGCGAATTAAAAAAATTGAGTGATCAATGCAGGAGCCTTAAAATTGATAAAAAAGAGTTATTTGGTGGCTCTATGACAATAACAAGTCTTGGAGGTATTGGTGGTTCTTTTTTTACACCTATAATTAATTATCCTGAAGTTGCTATTTTAGGAGTTGGTAAATCTCAAAAAAAACAAATTTTTATTAATGGAAAATTCATAACACGAACAATGTTACCTTTATCTCTTTCATATGATCATAGAATAATTGATGGAGCAGAGGCAGCTCGATTTAACAACGATTTAAAAGACAATTTAGGCAAAAATTTTGCTTATAAATTAGCAGTATAAAAAATATGTCTAAAACCCTCTCTTTATTTAGTGCACTGTTGTGTACTTTTATTTGGGGAACTACGTTCATTGCACAAGACACAGGTATGGATGATATTGGACCGTTCACTTTTAATTCAGTGAGATTTTTTGTTGGTTTTTTAGCAATAATCCCTTTAGCATTAATATTTGAAGCAAAAAAATTGAAAAAAGAATTTAGATTTGATTTAAAAACTTTCATTATTTTATCCTTTTTAATCGGATTATCATTGTTCCTAGGCTCTGCATTACAACAAGTTGCATTGCTTTATACTGATGTTGCAAATGCAGCTTTCTTTACAATTTTTTATGTGCCAATGGTCCCCATAATTATTTTTATCTTTAAAAAAGATTTTTTACATTGGAGTGTATGGCCATCAGTAATCTTATGTTTGATTGGTGGATATTTATTGACTAATTTTCAGGATGCAACTGTAAGACTGGGGGATACACTTGTAGTATTGGGAGCTTTATTTTGGAGCACACACATTATTTTTACTGGTATGATTGTTAAAAAGTACAACCTACCATTAACAATTGGTGCAATCCAAACATTACTCGTTGCGCTATTCTCATTTATAATAGGATTATTTTCTGAAGAATTCGTTCTAGACAACATTTTAAATGAAATTGACTCAATTTTATATGCTGGCATTTTGTCAGGTGGTTTTGCGTTTGTTTTACAAATCTATGCCCAGAGAAATATCACACCAGCACCTGCTGCAATAATTTTTTCTTTGGAGGGTGTTTTTGCAACAATTGCTGCGTGGTTTATTTTAAATCAAATATTGGGTATTAATAATTTACTTGGTTGTTTTTTTATACTTAGTGGAGTTTTATTATCCCAATTAGTTCCGTTAATTAAGAAAACAGCCTAAGCATATATTATTAAAAATAAAATAAAGCCAAGAATTATTCGATATATTACAAATATATTAAAAGAAATTTTGTTTATAAATTTTAGGAAATATTTGATTGTTAAAAATGAAAAGGTAAACGATAAAAGAACTGCAATTATTAAAAGAGAATTTAATTCTATTGACTGTTCAAAAGCCTCATTTAAACCAAGAAAACTAGCTCCTGCTAACGCAGGTATAGATAATAAAAAGGAAATTTTACTAGAATCTATTCTATTAAAATTTAAAAATCTTGCTGCCGTAATTGTTATTCCTGCTCTACTAACTCCTGGTATCAGAGCTAATATTTGAAACAGACCTATTATCAAAATTGATTTAAAATTTAGATCTGTGGCAATATTCTTTTCTGTTTTTCTCTGATCAGCAAAAAAGAGTATAAACCCAAAAAATAAAGTTGTTGAGGCAATTACTTTTGTGTTTCTTAAAAGATGAATAAATTCAGTGGAATATAAAATATATCCAAATGATATTAGAGGCAACGAACCAATAATTATTAAACTTAATAATTTTTCATTATTCCTTAGATTAAACAGATCCTTTCTAAAATAAAAAATTACTGCAACTAATGATCCTAAGTGCAAACTTATATCTATCATTAAAGAACTTGTCTCTAAATCATAAAAATTTGATACTAAAATTAAATGTGCTGATGAGCTTATAGGTAAAAATTCGGAAATTCCTTGAACTGTAGAAAGAATTAAAATTTCTATTAAATCTCGGACCATACAACTGTCGTAACTTAAAAAATACTCATTTTAAACAATTCGATTTAATCATATTAGATATGCAGAAATTAAATTTATCAGGTTTTTAGCTAAATATTGTTTAAATTAGGTAATAGTTATTGACCTATATATTTCTTTCACTAATAAAAACAATGTATAATTTTCGGTAAATTTATAAAATTTATGACTGATAAAATGCTAAAATTCGTGAAAATAGGTCAACAAACTCCACCTAAAAGGGCAGTTGATAATAGAAAAGATGATTTTAATGAGATCTATGATGAATTTATCACTCAAAAAGCACAAGAGCAGTCAAGTAGATGCTCTCAATGCGGTGTCCCATTCTGCCAAGTTCATTGTCCATTAAGTAATAACATCCCAGACTGGCTCAAATTAACTGCCGAAGGAAGATTAAAAGAAGCTTATGAATTATCTCAAAGCACAAATAATATGCCAGAGGTTTGTGGCAGAATTTGCCCTCAAGACAGATTATGTGAGGGGAATTGTGTTATTGAGCAGTCAGGTCATGGAACAGTAACGATTGGATCAGTTGAAAAATATATCACAGATAGCGCTTGGGAGAATGGATGGGTAAAACCTATCTCAATTAATCATGAGAAGGAACAAAGCGTTGGAATAATCGGTGCTGGACCTGCTGGACTGGCAGCTGCTGAACAACTTAGGAAAAATGGATATCAAATTACTGTCTACGATAGATATGATAGAGCAGGTGGTTTGTTAATTTACGGGATCCCAAATTTTAAATTAGAAAAACACGTTGTAGAGAGAAGAACAAAATTATTGAAGGATGGAGGAATTAAATTTGAGCAGAATTTTGAGGTTGGTAAAGATGCAACTTTAGAGCAATTAAGAAAAAAACATGATGCAATTTTAATTGCTACTGGGGTTTATAAACCACGTGAAGTTAATTTACCTGGTAATGACTTAGATAATATTTTTCCTGCAATGGAGTTTTTAACTGCATCAAATAAAAAAGGATTAGGAGACAAAGTTGAGTTATTTGATAAAGGTGTATTAAACGCTGAAGGCAAAGATGTTGTAGTTATTGGAGGTGGAGATACTGCAATGGATTGTGTTCGAACTTCAATCAGACAAAAAGCTAATTCAGTTAAATGCTTATATAGAAGAGATAAAGACAATATGCCCGGATCCGCAAGAGAAGTAGCCAATGCTGAAGAGGAAGGTGTTGAGTTTGTTTGGTTATCTAGCCCAAAAGAATTTAAAGGGAAAAATAAAATTGAAAAATTAGTTGTAGATCAAATTCAACTTGGAGATCCTGACGAGTCAGGTAGAAGAAGACCCGAAATAAAACAAGGATCTGAATTTGAAATCAAAGCAGACATGGTAATTAAAGCATTAGGATTTGATCCAGAGAACTTGCCATCATTATTTGATGCACAAGAATTACAGGTTACAAAGTGGGGAACAATTAAAACTGACTTTGACACCATGGAAACAAATATCAGAGGTGTTTTTGCTGCTGGAGATATTGTTAGAGGTGCATCTTTAGTTGTCTGGGCTATCAAAGATGGTAGAGATGCTGCTTCATCAATCAAGTCTTATTTAGAAAATATCGAGTTAAAAAAATCTAAAGTTGCCTAATGAATATTTATAAAAAAAATTTAGACTTACTTACAGAAAACAATGTTTATACAAAAGAGATGGAACATGATGCATGTGGAGTAGGATTGATTGCATCAACAGAGGGAAAAAAATCAAGAGAGGTTGTAGAATATGGAATTGAGGCCTTAAAGGCTGTTTGGCATCGAGGAGCTGTTGATGCTGACGGAAAAACTGGAGATGGTGCTGGAATACATTTAGAAATACCAAAAGATTTCTTTATTGAGAAAATTGAAGTTACTGGCCACATTTATGATGGTTCTGATATTTGTGTTGGGATGATCTTTTTACCTAGAAATGATTATGCCTCCCAGGAGAGCTGCAAAACTATTGTTGAAAGCGAGTTAACAAAGAATAATTTTAGTATATATGGCTGGAGACAAGTACCTGTTAACCCAAAAGTTTTAGGGGAAAAAGCTTTTCAAACAATGCCAGAGATAATTCAAGTACTCTTTAAATCAAATGACAAAAATTTAATTGATAAAAATCTTGAGAGAAAAATTTATGAGACAAGAAAAAAAATTGAAAATAAAGCATTTAATCTGTCATTAAATAATTTTTATATTTGTTCGATAAGCTCTAAATCAATTATCTATAAGGGTATGTTTTTAGCTGAAGCTATTTCAGATTTTTTTTTAGATTTAAAAGATGAAAGATTTGTATCAAGATATGCAATTTTCCATCAAAGATTTTCAACTAATACAGCTCCAAGCTGGAGTTTGGCCCAACCGTTTAGAGCTGTTGCTCATAATGGTGAAATTAATACATATAAAGGAAACAAAAACTGGATGAGAGTGCATGAACAAGAAATGAGCAGCCCATTTTTTGAAAACGTTGAAAATTTAAAACCAGTTATACAAAAAGGAGTTTCTGACTCTGCAGCATTAGATAATGTTTTTGAATTATTAAACAAATCAGGACAACCCGCGCCTTTAGCAAAATTAATGATGATTCCAGATGCATGGTCTAAAAAAAATAAAACTTTGTCGAAAAGTCACCAACAATTATTTAACTTCTTAAATAGTACTATGGAGCCGTGGGATGGACCAGCCGCAATTGCTGCAACAGATAATGAATGGGTAATCGCAGCAAATGATCGTAATGGTTTAAGACCCCTTAGATACGCAATAACAAAAGATAAATTTCTTTTTGCTGGATCTGAAACTGGAATGATTGAGTTAAATGAAAAAAGGATTTTATCAAAAGGTAGACTTGGACCTGGTGAAATTATTGGGGTAAGAATTGAGAAAGGCAAAGTATTTTCAAATAATCAAATCAAAGATTTTTTGGCAAAAGAATATAAACATTTCAATTCTCAGATAATTGATTTAGATGAAAAATTATCTATCTCTAATGAGAAGCATAATTTTGCTGGTGAAGATTTAAGAAGACGTCAGCATTCTTTTGGAATAAGTCTTGAAGATCTCGAGTTAATTTTGCATCCGATGGCGGAGGATGCCAAAGAGGCAACTGGTTCTATGGGTGATGATACTCCTTTAGCAGTTTTATCAGATAGATATAGACCTCTATATCATTTTTTTAGACAAAATTTTAGTCAAGTTACTAATCCACCAATTGACTCCTTAAGAGAAAACAAGGTTATGAGTTTAAAAACAAGATTTGGTAATCTTGGCAATATTTTAGATTTTGATACCTTAACGAAAGAAAATATTTATGTATTGAATAGTCCAATATTATCAAATTCACAATTTAATAAGTTTATAAACTTTTTTGGAAAGAACTCTGTTTCTATCGATTGTACCTTTTTAGCTGAGGAAAATTTATTTGATTCAATTGAGAGAATTCAAAAGGAGTCAGAAATTGCTGTTAGACAGGGTGTAACCCAACTAATCTTAAGCGATAAAGCTATTTCAAATAAAAGAATGCCAATGCCAATACTATTGTGTGTTGGAGCAATTAATACATTTTTAATAGAGAAAAAATTGAGAGGATATGTTTCAATTAATGTTCAATCTGGTGAAGCTTTAGATACGCATTCATTTGCAACATTGATAGGAGTTGGTGCAACAACTGTAAATCCATATCTTGCATTTGATAGCTTATACCAAAGACATGAAAAGAAACTGTTTGGTCAATATAGTTTCGATGAATGTGTAGAAAGATACATCAAGTCAGTTAATGCAGGGCTCTTAAAGATCATGTCAAAAATGGGAATTTCAGTTCTAAGTTCTTACCGAGGAGGTTGCAACTTTGAAACTGTTGGCTTAAGCAGATCAATAGTCGATGATTATTTTCCAGGGGTAACTTCAAAAATATCTGGTATTGGATTGTCAGGAATTGAAAAAAAAATACGTGCAATTCACAAAGAGGCTTTTGAGAGTACCGACACAGTTTTACCAATCGGTGGTATTTATAGATATAGAAAGAATGGAGAAACACACCAATATCAAGGAAGATTGATTCATTTGTTACAAAGTGCTGTTGGTTCGAATTCCTATTCTGCATATAAAAAATATGCTGAAGGAATATATAATTTACCTCCAATTAATTTGAGAGATTTAATAGATTTTAGAAAAAAGAAATTAGGTCCATCAATTCAAATTTCTGAGGTTGAACCACTAGAAAAAATATTGAGGAGATTCGGAAGCGGAAGTATGTCTCATGGAGCACTTTCTAAGGAAGCTCACGAAACATTGGCTATTGGTATGAATAGAATCAAAGGCGCATCTTGTAGTGGTGAGGGTGGTGAAGATGAAAGTAGATTTAAGATAATGAGCTCTGGGGATAGTGCCAATTCGAGAGTAAAACAAATAGCATCAGCAAGATTTGGTGTGACTGTAAATTATTTAAATAATTGTAATGAAATTGAGATTAAAATTGCTCAAGGTGCAAAACCTGGTGAGGGTGGTCAATTGCCAGGATTTAAGGTAACAGATGAAATCGCTAAATTAAGACACTCAACCCCAGGAGTTACTTTGATTTCCCCACCTCCACATCATGATATTTACTCTATTGAAGATTTAGCTCAACTTATTTATGATTTAAAACAAATCAATCCAAAAGCAAGAATTGGTGTCAAGCTTGTTGCATCTTCTGGGGTTGGTACTATTGCAGCTGGAGTTGCGAAAGCAAAGGCAGATATAATTCTAATTTCAGGACATAATGGGGGAACTGGGGCTACACCACAAACTAGTGTTAAATATGTAGGTATACCCTGGGAAATGGGTCTTACTGAAGCTAATCAAGTATTAACCTTAAATAATTTAAGACATAAAGTAACTTTAAGAACTGATGGAGGTATAAAGACAGGAAGAGATGTTGTTATCGCAGCTATGATGGGTGCAGAAGAATATGGCGTAGCAACTACTGCTTTAGTAGCGATGGGATGTATTATGGTAAGACAATGTCACTCTAATACTTGTCCTGTTGGAGTGTGCACTCAAAATGAAAAACTGAGAGAAAAATTTACAGGTACTCCAGATAAAATAGTAAACTTATTTACATTTATTGCTACAGAAGTTAGAGAAATCTTAGCTGAACTTGGTTTTAAATCATTAAACGATGTGATCGGTCGAACAGATTTATTGATGCAAGTAAGCAAAGCCTCTCCTAATCTAGATGATTTAGATCTTAACCCCTTGTTTGTGCAAGCAGACCCAGGTAACAATAAAAGATACTGTGAGGTTACAGAAATTAATCGAGTTCCTGATACACTAGATCAAGAAATTTGGCCTGAAATTGAAAATGCTCTAGATAATTCGGGGAAAATAGAAAATGAATTCTTAATAAAAAATACAAACAGGGCTGTGGGTACAAGAATTTCACATCATTTGTATAAAAAATATGGTTATGAAAAATTAGAAGAGAATTTTTTAACCTTAAACTTTAAAGGTTCTGCTGGACAGTCTTTTGGAGCATTTGCTGCAAAAGGACTTAAACTTAAACTTAAAGGCGATGCAAATGATTACGTTGGAAAAGGTTTGTCAGGAGCAACTATCTCAATAAAACTTCCTGATGAAAGTAATTTGATCTCTAATGAGAATACTATAATTGGAAATACAGTTCTTTATGGTGCAACATCTGGTAAACTTTTCGCAGCTGGTCAAGCTGGAGATAGGTTTGCAGTAAGAAATTCTGGTGCCATTACTGTAATAGAAGGATGTGACTCTAACGGTTGTGAATATATGACTGGTGGTACAGCAGTTATTCTTGGCGATGTTGGAGATAATTTCGCTGCCGGGATGACAGGAGGAATGGCTTTTATTTATGATAAATCTAAAGAATTTGAGAAAAAAGTTAACCCAGACTCAGTTGTATGGCAAAATATTGAAACTGAATATTGGTCAGCATTCTTAAAAAAATTAGTATTAGAACATAGTGAAGAAACTGGATCAAATTTGTCTAAACAGATTGCTGATAATTTTGAAAATGAGTTAAAAAACTTTGTACAGGTTTGTCCTAAAGAAATGGTAGATAAGCTAAAACATCCAATCTCAACAAAACCAAAAATACAAAAAGTTAGTTAATTATCAATTCTAATTCTTTCTTTAATATATTTAACCATTTAGGTGAAGATAAACTGTGGTCACCGTTTTTAATAATCACTAATTTCTTTTTTTTTGATTTAAAAATTTCCAAAACTTTTTTAGAGTAAATCACAGGAACAGATTTATCTTTACTTCCATGGATCATAGTTACTTTTATATTTTGATTTATTTTCTTATTTAAAATTTTATTTTTTCTACCATCTTTGATTAATTGATAGGTAATAGGGTACTCATAATCCCCATGTTCTAAATTAATTATACCTTTTTTTACTATTTCCCTTTTCTTTCTTATTGAAAATTTTTTCCACATGAGATGTTCTAAAAATTCTGGAGCTGAGCCTATTCCTAAAAATCCACAAATTTTTTTTTTGAAATACTTAAATTGATTTAAGGAAATCCACGACCCCATACTTGAGCCAACTAGTATCATTTTATTGTTTCTGACAATTTTTTTTATAAGAATTTTGACGTCTTTACTCCATGAGGAAATGTTTCCATCAATAAATTTACCATATGACTTGCCATGACCAGAATATTCAAGTGCTAAAAATCCAAGATTGTTCTTTTTTGCGAATTTATAAAATGCTTTTGGTTTGTTACCCTCTAAATCTGACATAAATCCGTGCAAAAAAACTATGTAAGTAGCTTTTTTTCTAAAATATTTTAAATACCTGATTTTTTTTGATTTAGAAATTTTGAAATAATTGAAATTTGTCATTAAAGTTTATTAGTTTAATCTATTATTATATAATCTTTCAAATGGCGTCTAATATAAAAGTTTTACAAGTAATCCCTAAGTTGGGATATGGTGGTGCAGAAACTGGTTGTTATGATATTGCTCACTATTTACCAGAAAATAATTGTGAATCATTCATAGTCACAAGTGGTGGCGAATTGACAAAATTTGTTGATAAAAAAAAGGTAAAATTAATAAAGCTACCTGTCCATAGTAAAAATCCTATATTAATTTTATTGAATAGCTTTTTATTAGTTGGAATTATTTTATTTTATAATATTACAATTGTCCACGCGAGAAGTAGAGCACCTGCATGGTCTTGTTTGTTAGCTACAAAATTGACACGAAGAAAGTTTGTTACAACATTTCACGGAACATACAACTTTAAAGGAAAAATTAAAAAATTTTATAATTCAGTTATGGTACGATCAGATCTGATAATTGCGGGTTCTAATTTTATCTTTTCTCACATAAATGAAAATTATTCAAAATTTTTGAATTCATCAAAAAAATTTTTAGTAATTTTTAGAGGAATTAATGTTGATTATTTTGATTCCTCAACAAAATTAGAGGCAGAAGAAAGAAAACTTCTTCAAAAATGGGAGATTAATAAAGAAAAGAAAATTATATTGATGCCAGGCAGATTAACTTCGTGGAAAGGACAAGAGTTATTTATAAAGTCAATTCATTTAGTAAAAACTGAGTTAGGTTATGAGGCTTTTCATGTAGTAATCCTTGGGAGCGAACAAGGCAGAGACTTATATAAAAATAAATTAGTTCGTTTGACAGAACAATATAATCTCTCTAATCAAATAAAATTCATTGATCATTGCGAAGATATGGCATTGGCTTACAAAGTATCTGATATTGTTGTTTCTGCATCAATTGAACCAGAGGCATTTGGTAGAGTTGCTGTTGAAGCACAATCAATGAAAAAATTAATAATTGCCAGCAATATTGGTGGATCGAATGAAACGATTATTAATGGCAAAACAGGTATTTTATTTGACTCTGGAGATGCAACTTCACTTAGTAAAAAGATTATACAAGCATTAACTATGGATGAGGCAACTATTAAATTAATAGGTGAAGAAGCTAGAAAAAACATAATTAAAAAATTTAATGTTGAAAAAATGTGTTTTTCTACTTATTCAGAGTATAAAAGATTGTTTAATTAAATGCCTATAATTTCATTACCTGACGGAAAAACTTTAAATTTCCAAAAAGAAGTTACTGGTTTGGAAATTGCAGATAAGATTAGTAAATCTCTCTCAAAACAAGCACTAATTATGAGTGTAGATGGTCAATTAAAAGATTTATATTTTTCTATTAATAAAGATTGCTCAGTTAAAATTTTTACCTCAAAAGATCCCGAGGGTTTAGAAGTTATTCGACATGATACTGCACATATAATGGCTATGGCTGTTCAAGAATTGTATCCAGGAACTCAAGTAACTATAGGGCCAGTAATTGAAAATGGCTTCTATTATGATTTTGCCCGAAAAGAACCTTTCACAGAGGATGATTTAAAAAAAATAGAGAAAAGGATGTCAGAAATTATTGATAAAGATATTAAAACGAGAAGAGAGGTTTGGGAAAGAGATAGAGCAATAAGCCATTTTAAAAAAATCGGTGAGAAATATAAAGCAGAAATAATTGAGAGTATTCCTGAAAATGAAGAGCTTTCTGTTTATCATCACGGTGAAACATGGCATGATTTATGCAGAGGTCCTCATTTAGTATCGTCTGGTAAAATTGGTAAAGCATTTAAACTAACAAAAGTTTCGGGAGCCTATTGGCGTGGAGACTCAAATAATGAAATGCTCCAAAGAATTTATGGAACAGGCTGGGCTAATCAAAAAGACTTGGATGATCATTTAAATAGGATTGAAGAAGCAGAAAAAAGAGATCATAGAAAATTAGGAAAAGAAATGGATTTATTTCATTTTAGAGAGGAAAGTCCAGGCTCAGTTTTTTGGCATGAAAAAGGTTGGACCCTATTTCAAAAATTAATCGATTATATGAGAATGAAACAAAATATTGCTGGTTATAAAGAGATAAATACTCCAGAAGTTTTAGACAGAAGTTTGTGGGAAAAATCTGGACACTGGGAGAAATTTGGAGCGAATATGTATACTACAACTACTCCAGATGAAAAAATTTTTGCAGTAAAGCCTATGAATTGCCCAGGTTGTATTGAAGTTTTTAATCAAGGCCTCAAGAGTTATAAAGATTTACCTTTAAAGATGTCAGAGTTTGGAAAAGTTCACCGTTATGAGCCCTCAGGGGCATTGCATGGTTTGTTAAGGGTAAGAGCCTTCACTCAAGACGATGCTCATATATTTTGTACCGAAGATCAAATTACACAAGAGTGCTTGATAGTAACGAATCTTATTTTAGAAATTTATAAAGATTTAGGTTTTGAAAATGTTATTTTAAAATATTCTGATAGACCTGAATTAAGAGTTGGAGATGATAGTGTATGGGATAAAGCAGAATCTGCCTTATTGGAAGCAGTTAAAGCAACTAAATTAGAATATAGTATAAATAAAGGTGAAGGTGCGTTCTATGGACCTAAAATTGAATTTGTTTTGAGAGATGCTATTGGAAGAGATTGGCAATGTGGAACTTTGCAAGTCGACTTTAATTTGCCAGGTAGACTAGGTGCCTCGTACGTAGATAAAGATGGAACAAAAAAAGTGCCGGTTATGCTTCATAGAGCTTTATTTGGCTCTTTAGAAAGATTTATAGGTATATTAATTGAAAATTATGCAGGAAAGTTTCCTTTCTGGATATCTCCATTACAAACAATGGTGATTCCAATATCCGAGGAATTCAACGACTATGCTATTAAAGTTTGTGAAAAAATTAAAAATTCAGGCATGAGTTCTTCAGTAGATTTAAAAAATAACAATTTAAATTATAAAATAAGAGATCATTCTTTAGCCAAGATACCAATTCTACTGATTTGTGGTAAAAAAGAAGTTGACTCCAATTCTGTAACCATTAGAAGATTAGACTCTAATAAACAAGAAAATATGGAATTAAAAACATTTTTAAAAACTTTCTCTGCTTTAAACAAAGCGTCGTCAAAATAAGTGGCAGATTATAAACAAAATTATTTTCAAAAAAGAACTAAAGATCGTGGACCCAGATCTAACAATAGAATTTCATCTCCTGAAGTTCAAGTTATAGCTAGTGATGGTCAGAATCTTGGTGTTTTGAACACTAATGAGGCGATATCAAAAGCGAAAAATCAAGGATTAGATTTAATTGAAATAGCGCCAAATGCAAACCCACCTGTCTGCAAGATTATGGACATGGGTAAGTTTAAATATGATGCTCAAAAAAAAGCTAATTTAGCTAAAAAGAAACAAAAAATTATTG
Source organism: uncultured Pelagibacteraceae bacterium (assembly GCA_902558225.1). Taxonomy (GTDB): domain Bacteria; phylum Pseudomonadota; class Alphaproteobacteria; order Pelagibacterales; family Pelagibacteraceae; genus Pelagibacter. The sequence continues at coordinate 39,803 of CACEDG010000001.1, forward strand.
CTTTAAAAGAAATTAAGATGAGGCCAGTTACAGAAACTCATGATTATGAGTTTAAAGTAAAGAATGCAAAAAAATTTATTGCTAAAGGAGATAAAGTAAAATTCACCATTAGATTTAAAGGTCGTGAACTTCAACACTCCCATTTGGGCAATGAATTAATGACTAAAATTAAAGAAGATATGAAAGATATAGGTAAGGTAGAGTTGCACCCAAAATTTGATGGAAAACAAATGATAATGGTTATTCAGCCTTTATAAGCTTTAATATTTGTTGTAAATTTTCATCCTTCCTAGTATAAACTCGCACAATTATGCCTAAACTTAAAACTAAAAGCTCAGCAAAAAAAAGATTTAAGATATCAGCAAAAGGCAAAGTTATTATGGCTCAGGCTGGTAAAAGGCATGGTATGATTAAAAGATCGAATTCTCAAATAAGAAAATTAAGAGGTACAACTACGATGTCAAAACAAGACGGAAAAATTGTCAAATCGTACATGCCTTACAGTTTAAGAGGTTAAAATGGCAAGAGTTAAAAGAGGTGTAACAAGTAGAGCAAAGCATAAAAAAGTTTTAAAAGCTGTTAAAGGCCAGTGGGGCAGAAGAAAAAATACTATTAGAGTTGCTAAGCAAGCAATGGAAAAGGCAATGCAATATGCCTACAGAGATCGCAGAAATAAAAAAAGAGATTTTAAATCTCTATGGATCCAAAGAATTAATGCTGGCGTAAGAGCAGAGGGGCTAACATATTCTAAATTTATTAATGGTCTCAATAAATGTGGAATAAAACTAGATCGAAAAATTTTAGCAGAAATAGCATATGATAGTCCAGAAGCCTTTAAATCTATTGTTCAAAAAGCACAATCTGCTTTAAATTAATCTTCACTATTGTTTTATTTCTGTGAAGAAATAATCTGTAAAAATGTCTGATCTTAAAAAATTAAAAGATGAGTTTCTTTCAAAACTTAGAGGGAAATTAAATCTCTCAGAAGTAAATCAAATTAAATCAGAGCTATTTGGAAAAAATGGACTGATCCCAACACAATTTAAAAAAATAGGAACAATTGCTGAGAGTGAAAAAAAAAAATTTGCCTCCGACTTAAACATTATTAAAGATGAACTACAAAGCTTAATTAATTCTAAAATAAATGAGGCCGAAAACACAGAGATAAACAAAAAATTAGAGCAAGAAAGAATAGATATTACTTTACCTGAGCGATCTTTTGTAAGAGGAAAGATTCATCCTGTGTCCCAAACAATCGATGAAATATCATCTATTTTTTCTGAAATAGGTTTTAGTGTTGAGGAAGGTCCAGATGTGGAAAATGAATATAACAATTTCACAGCTTTAAATACTCCTGAAAATCATCCAGCAAGGGATATGCACGACACATTTTATTTGGATGAAAAAAAACAAAATTTATTACGAACACACACATCTCCAGTTCAAATCAGAACTATGATAAAAGATAAACCACCTTTTAAAATTATTGCACCAGGAAGAACTTATAGATCAGATAGTGATCAAACTCATACTCCTATGTTTCATCAAGTTGAGGGTTTGCATATAGATAAAGACATTAATATGGGCCACTTAAAAGGATGTTTAAATTATTTTATAAAAGAGTTTTTTGAGGTTGATAAAATTAAAATGAGATTTAGACCTAGTCATTTTCCTTTTACAGAGCCATCTGCTGAAGTTGATATTGGTTACGAGATGAAAGATGGAAAAATAATTGTTGGTGAAGGTGATCAATGGCTTGAGATTTTAGGATGTGGAATGGTTCATCCGAATGTTTTAAAAAATGTAAATGTAGATACAGCGAAGTATCAAGGGTATGCATTTGGTATCGGTATTGATAGGCTTGCAATGTTGAAGTATGGCATAAACGATTTAAGAGCATTTTTCGATTGTGATTATAGATGGTTAAGTCATTTTGGATTTGATCCACTAGACGTACCATCAAATTATAGAGGCTTAAGTAGATGAAGATTACCTTTGATTGGCTGAAAGATCATTTAAAGACAAACTTAAAAGAAAAAGATCTTTTAGAACATCTCACAAATATTGGATTAGAAGTAGAAAGTGTAGAAAGTCTTTCTGCTGATGTCGAATTATTTAAAATAGCAAAAATAATTAAAGTTGAAAAACACCCAAATGCAGATCTACTTAAAATTTGTGATGTAAATATTGGAAATAAAGATGTAAAGAAAGTCGTTTGTGGAGCTGAAAATGCGAGACAGGGATTAATTACTGTTTATGCACCTCCCAATGCAACCATTCCAAAAACGAAAACAAAGTTAACGGTGGCAAAAATTAGAGGTGTTACTTCTTATGGAATGCTTTGTTCTGAGTCTGAATTGAATTTATCAGATGAGAGTGAGGGGATTATCGAATTATCTTCAAAATTAGAAAAAAAAATTGGAGAGAGTTACTTTTCAAAATCAAAATCAAATTTAATTGATTTATCAATTACTCCTAATAGACCAGACTGTCTTGGTATCAGAGGAATAGCTAGAGATCTTTCAGCATCAGGCTTTGGAAAATTAATAGATCAAAAAGAAAAAAAGTTAAATTCAAAAAAAAAACAAACTCTAAAAGTAAAAATAACTAAAGAAAAAGGTCAAGGATGTAGTGTTTTTGGAAGTTGTTTAATTACCAATGTTAAAAATACTGAAAGTCCTAAATGGCTAAAAAATAAATTGATTTCAGTAGGTCAAAAACCAATTTCAGCAATAGTTGACATTACAAATTATGTTATGCTTGACATTAATCGTCCATTACATGCATACGACGCAGACAAAATTGAAAAAGGAATAATAGTTCGTAACTCTAAATCAGGAGAAGAGTTTACTGCACTTGATAATAAAAAATATAAATTAGAAAAAGGTATGTGTGTTATCAGTGATAATAAAGGAGTTTTAGGTTTAGGTGGAATTATTGGAGGAATAAGATCAAGCACAGAATTTGATACAAAAAATATATTATTAGAGGCGGCCTACTTTGATCCTAGATCAATAAGAAACACAGCCAAAAAATTGAATCTTGATACTGATGCAAAGTTTAGATTTGAAAGAGGTATTGATCCTCTGTCTATCGAACAGGGTCTTAACAAAGCAGCTAGACTAATTGAAGAAATTTGTGGTGGAGAAATTAGCAAAATGGATATTCAAAAAATTGAAATATTTAAATTAAAAAATATATCATTTAAACCTGATCTGTTTGAAAAAATATCTGGGTTTAAAGTTTCTTTAAAAGAGATGGTTAAAATTTTAGAGGATCTAGGTTTTAAATGTAAAAATGAAAAGAAAAATTTAAGATTAACTATTCCTTCATGGAGACCAGATATTTTGCAAGAAATTGATATCGTTGAGGAATTAGCAAGAATAAGTGGCTATAATAAGATTAAAATTATAGATCCAATCAAAAAAAGAAAAAAACCTACTTTAAATAAATCTCAAAGATTATTCCATTTCTTGCAAAGATCAGTTGCATCAAAAGGTTATTTAGAGGCAATTACTTGGTCTTTTACAGATTCTAACTATAATAATCATTTTAAAGACTCAAAAAAAGAAATTAAGGTTGTAAACCCAATAAGTTCTGAGCTAGATGTTTTAAGAAATTCTATATTTTCAAATTTAGTTATGTATATGAATAAAAATCTTGATAGAGGTTTTAAAGATTTATCAATATTTGAAATAGGTCCTATTTTTACAGGTTCTAATCCAGGCGACCAAAATACAGTAGTTTGTGGATTGTCAGCAGGAAAAAAATCCAGATTATCATGGATTGAAAAAGAGAGAAATGTTGATGTTTTTGATGTTAAAAGAGATGTTATTCAAACTCTTGTTGAAGCTGGCTATAATTCTGATCAATTTTTTATTGATAACAAAACACCTAATTACTACCACCCAGGTAAATCAGGCAGAATATTTTTGAATAGAGGAAAAGATCAAGTAGCAGCCTATTTTGGTGAAATTCATCCCAATATTTTAAAAAAAGTTGACCTTAAAACAGATGCCTTAGTCGGTTTTGAAATTTTTATAGATAATCTTAAACTACCTAATAAAACATTAAACGATCAAAAGACAAAATTTTCTTTTTCAGATTATCAAAAATCTGAGAGAGATTTTGCATTTATTGTAAATAAAGATGTAAATGCTCAGGATTTGATTAATGCTGTTTCAAGTGTGGATCGAGATTTAGTAAGTAATATTAAGGTATTTGATGTCTATGAAGGGGATAATATTCCTGAAAATCAAAAATCAATTGCAATTAGTGTGACTATCCAATCATCTGAAAAAACATTAAACGAAACTGATTTAGAAAAAATTAATAATTCAATAATTCAAAGTGTTGAAAATAAAACAGGCGCTAAAATTCGATCTTAAAATCTAAATGAATACTATCGACAATATAAGAAACTTTTCCATTATTGCTCATATTGATCATGGTAAATCAACAATCGCAGATAGGATTATCCATAGATGTGGAGGTTTAACAGAGAGGGAAATGAAAGCCCAAGTTTTAGATTCTATGGATATTGAGAGAGAAAGAGGAATAACAATTAAAGCCCAAACAGTAAAACTAAACTATAAGGCCAAAAATGGAAAAGAATATATATTAAATATAATAGATACCCCGGGGCATGTTGATTTTAGTTATGAGGTCAGTAGATCTCTTTATGCATGCGAAGGATCTATTCTAATAGTTGATAGCACCCAGGGTGTTGAAGCACAAACATTAGCAAATGTCTATCAGGCTCTAGATATTAATCATGAAATAATTCCAGTTCTCAATAAAATTGATTTACCAGCATCAGATTTAGAGAGAACTAGTAAACAAATAGAGGATGTGATTGGGATTGATACTGAAAATGCAATTCCGTGTTCTGGAAAAACAGGAGAAGGAATTGATGAGATATTAGAACAAATAATAAATCAATTACCTGGACCAAAAGGTAATTTAGATCAAGATTTAAAATGTTTATTGGTAGACAGTTGGTATGACACATACCTTGGAGTAGTAATACTAGTAAGAGTTATAAACGGTAAAATAACTAAAAATATGAAAATCAAAATGCTTTCAACTAATCAAGATTATGTCATTGAAAAAGTTGGTGTATTCACACCTAAGCCTAAAGATGTAAATGAATTAAATGCTGGTGAGATTGGTTTTATTACTACTGGAATAAAAGTTTTATCAGAAACAAAGGTTGGAGACACTATTTGTGATGCTTCAAAACCAATAATTGAGGCATTGCCGGGATTTAAGCCAAGCAAACCTGTTGTATTTTGTGGGCTATTTCCGGTTGATAGTTCCGAGTATCAAAAACTTAAAGATGGTTTGGCTAAATTACAATTAAATGATGCAAGTTTTTCATTTGAAGCTGAGTCCTCATCAGCTTTAGGCTTAGGTTTTAGATGTGGTTTTTTAGGATTGCTTCATCTTGAAATAATTACAGAAAGACTTGAAAGAGAGTTTGATGTCAATCTACTTACGACGACCCCTGGAGTTGTATATAAGGTGAATTTAAATAATAATAGTGTCGTTGACTTACAAAACCCATCAAGTCTTCCGGATCCAACTTACATTAAATTTATTGAGGAACCATGGATAAAAGCTACGGTAATAACACCTGATCAATATTTGGGATCAATCATAAAATTATGCCAAGATAAAAGAGGTATTCAAACAAATTTGAGTTATTCAGGGAATAGGGCTGTATTAAATTATGAACTCCCTTTAAATGAGGTAGTTTTTGATTTTAACGATCGTATAAAATCAATGACAAGTGGTTATGCAAGTTTTGATTATGAAATTATCGGATACAGAGAGGGAGATTTAGTCAAACTTGGAATACTAGTAAATGGTGAGCCAGTTGATGCCCTTGCAATGATGATACATAAAGATTTTGCACAACGTACTGGAAGAGAAGTATGTGAAAAATTAAAGGATTTGATACCAAGACATAACTTTATGATACCAGTGCAAGCAGCTATAGGTGGAAAAATTATCGCTAGAGAGACGATAAAAGGTTTTAAAAAAGATGTGTTAACAAAAATACACGGTGGTGGAGCTACTGACAGAAAAAGAAAACTTTTAGAAAAACAAAAAAAAGGTAAAGCTAGATCTAAACAATTTGGAAGGGTAGAAATTCCCCAAGAAGCATTTATTGGTGTTCTTAAAATTTCAAAAGAAAAATAGTTGGAGAGGTGGCCGAGTGGTTGAAGGCGCACGCTTGGAAAGCGTGTAAAGGGGAAACTCTTTCATGGGTTCGAATCCCATTCTCTCCGCCATGAAATAAGCCTTATTTTTCAAGCATAATATGTGCATTTTAGTTTTTTTTATGGAAGATAAATCAGCAATTTTTTTAAAAAATGTTATAATTTAATTTTTCCGATAAATAAAAAATGGTCAATAAAAATACATATCAAGCAGATTCCATCAAAGTACTTAAAGGTCTTGAGGCGGTTAGAAAAAGACCTGGAATGTATATTGGTGATACAGATGATGGTACAGGCTTACATCACATGGTTTACGAGGTTGTAGATAATTCTATTGATGAAGCTCTAGCTGGTTATTGTAAAAATATAATTGTTAAAATTAACAATGACCAAACTATAACAGTTAGCGATGATGGCAGAGGAATACCTGTTGATATTCATAAAGGAGAAAAAAAATCTGCTGCAGAGGTTATAATGACTCAATTACATGCGGGTGGAAAGTTTGACCATGACTCATACAAGGTTTCTGGAGGTTTACATGGTGTTGGAGTTTCAGTTGTTAATGCTTTATCGAAAAAATTACAGTTAGAGATTAATAGAGATGGAAAAAAATATTTTATAGAGTTTGAAGATGGAAAAACTAGAAAGCCTTTGAAAGTAATAGGTAAATCAAAAAACACAGGCACTCAAGTCACATTTTTACCATCAAAAGAAGTTTTTTCTTCTACGCAATTTAGTGGAAATATTTTAATCAAAAGAATGAGAGAATTAGCCTTCCTTAATAAAGGGATAAAAATTACTTTTATTGATAGTTCTCAAAAAAAAGAAAAAATAAATGAATTTAGATACGATGGTGGTGTTCTTGAATTTGTAGATTATTTAGATGAAAAAAGAGAAAAATTACAGAATAAAAACGGAAACGATTTATTTAAAAAACCAATTTATATCGATGGAAAAAAAGAAAATATTGAAATTGAATGCGCTTTAAAGTGGAACGCAGGTTATTCTGAGGATATTTTCCCATACACAAACAATATTTTCCAAAAAGATGGCGGAACACATTTGTTGGGTTTTAGAAGTGCATTAACAAGAGTTATTAATAAGTATGCTAGTGAAAACAATTTACTCAAAAAAAATAAATTAGCAATTTCGGGAGACGATATAAAAGAGGGCCTTACTTGTGTTCTTTCTATAAAAATTCCAGATCCAAAGTTTTCATCTCAAACAAAAGATAAACTAGTTTCATCAGAGGTAAGATTGATTGTAGAAACTTTTATAAATGAAAAATTATCTATATGGTTTGATCAGAATCCCTCAATTGCAAAAATAATTTTAGCTAAAGTAATACAAGCTGCAATGGCAAGAGATGTTGCTAGAAAAGCACGAGAGAGTGTTAGAAGAAAAGGTACCCTAGAATTAAGTGGTCTCCCTGGTAAATTAGCAGACTGTCAAATTGGTAAACAAGAAGGCACAGAATTATTTATTGTTGAGGGTGACTCTGCAGGAGGTTCTGCAAAGCAAGGAAGAAATAGAGCTAATCAAGCAGTTCTGCCTCTTCGAGGGAAAATATTAAATACTTATGTTGAGGATTTAAAATCAAAAAATAATGGTAATGGTAAAGGCACTGATCACAGAACAAAGGCATTGTCAAAAATGATTTCCTCAAATGAAATTGTTACATTAATAAATGCTTTAGGACTGGATCCAAAGGTAGAGGAAATAGATCCAAAAGATATTAGGTATGAAAAAATTATAATTATGACCGATGCTGATGTTGACGGTTCTCATATAAGAGCTCTTCTTTTAACTTTTTTTAACAATAAACCTTTTAATAAATTAATTGAGGAGGGTTATTTGTTTTTAGCGCAACCTCCATTATTTAAAATTACCAAGGGATCCAAAAGTGTATATATAAAAGATGATAGCGAGTTAGAAAGTTATATTTTAAAAGATAATAAAGAACTAAATAAAATAAAAAAAGGTTCAAGTGAGTATTTAAAAGCCTTAGATATTGAAAAATCAAAAATGAATATTCAAAGGTTCAAAGGCCTTGGAGAGATGAATCCTGAAGAATTATGGAATACTACTTTAGATCCATCAAGTAGAAATTTACTTAAAGTACAATATTCAAAAGATATAAAAAAGGATCAAGGATTGATCCACAAACTTATGGGCAATGATGTATCGCTAAGAAAAGATTATATATTTGACAACGCTCTTAATGTTGAAAATCTTGATATATAATAATGAAGTTTTTTGAGACTTCTAAATATTATACTCTTAAAAAATCTACTTATATAACTCTTCGATGGATTGGAATAATTGGCCAATTAGTTTCTATTAATCTTGTTTATTTTTATTTTGGTTTTGATTTTGATTTTATTTACTCTATTTTAATTGTTTGTATTGGTATTATAAGTAATTTATATTTAATTTTCATTTATCAAAAAACTCAGCTCTCTGACAGATCTGCATTGCTTTTTTTATTAATTGATATTTTTCAATTAGGGTTCTTGATTTATTTGACAGGTGGGGTTGTTAATCCTTTTGTAATTTTTTTGATAATACCAAGTGTTTTTGCATCGTCAAATTTGGGGTTAAGAACAAATTTATTACTAGTTTCTACAACGACGATTGTGATTATATTTTTAACTTTTTTTTCTAAAGAGCTACCAAAACCTTTGAGTGATCATTTTCATGTTGATCAATATTATTATTATTCAATACCAGTGGCCCTAATTATTGCGCTGATATTTCTAAATTATTTTGCAATTATTTTCGGTTCAGAATCTCGATTAAGAAAAGAAGCTCTTAACAAAATGGAGGAAGTAATGGCAAAAGAACACGAGATGCTATCACTAGGTGGTCAAGCGGCAGCGGCAGCTCATTCATTAGGCACACCTCTTTCAACTATAAAAATCATATCTCAAGAACTCAAATATCAGCTAAAGGATCAAAAAGAGGTTATTCAGGATATTGAATTATTATCTAGCCAAGTCGAAAGATGTAATCAAATTCTAAAAAGATTATCATTAAACCCCAATGAAGAAGACGATTTCATAGATGAAGATTTGACGATGAAGGATTATCTAAAAGAAATTGTGTCTAATTTTAAAGAAACAAGTAACAAAAACTTTGTTTTAAATTTTGATCAAGATTCAAATCCAAAAAAAATTACCAAATCGATAGAGATAGTTTATGGGTTAAGAAATTTTATTGGAAATGCAAATAAATATTGCTCAAAAAATATATTCATTAATTTAAAAAGTGACAATGAAATTACGGAAATTACAATTGAAGATGATGGTGATGGTTATCCAAGTGATATTTTATCAAAAATTGGAGAGCCTTACTTAAAATCATCTGATAAAAAAAGTGGATTAGGTTTAGGATTATTTATAGGAAAGACTTTACTAGAAAAAAATTTTGCTACAGTTAATTGTTGGAATTCTCAAACAAGAAGTGGTGCCGAGGTGACTATAAGATGGAAAAATAAGGATTTGTTTAATCTTTAATGTAAATTTTTTTTATTCTTAAAAAGATTACTTAATTGAGAAATCATAACATCACCTAAATCATTAACATCAGTAATTTTAATAGCTCGATTATAGTATCTGGAAACATCATGACCAATACCAATAGCTAAAATTTCAGTTTCTGTCTTATCCTCAATAAATTTAACTGTCCTTTTAAGGTGTTTTTCCAAAAAATCTCCAGAATTTACAGATAATGTTGAGTCATCAACTGGCGCACCATCAGAAATTACCATAAGAATTTTTCGCTCCTCTTTCCTTCTTTTCAATCTACTGAACGCCCAGGATATGGCTTCTCCATCGATATTTTCTTTTAATAATCCTTCTTTAAGCATTAAACCCAAATTATTTTTTGCTTGTCTCCAATGAGTATCAGCACTCTTATAAATAATATGTCTTAAATCATTAAGTCTACCTGGATTTTTAGGCTTACTTTTTTTGCTCCAAAATTCTCTACTTTGACCACCCTTCCAATTTTTTGTAGTAAAACCTAATATTTCAACTTTAACTGAGCATCTCTCAAGAGTTCTAGATAAAATATCAGCACAAATTGCTGCAATCGTGATTGGTCTACCTCTCATAGAACCTGAGTTGTCAATTAATAAAGTTACAATGGTATCTTTAAATTCTAAATCTTTTTCTCTTTTAAAAGACAAAGAGTTATAAGGGTCCATTATAATTCTTGGTAATTTTGAACTATCTAATAAACCTTCCTCCAAATCAAATTCCCATGCCCTGTTTTGCTTTGCCAATAATTGTCTTTGAAGTTTATTCGCTAGTTTTGTGATAACATCTTGAAAACCAACTAATTGTTGATCCAATGTTTTTCTTAATTTTGAAGCTTCATCAGAATTTTCTAAATTTTCAGCTTTAGTAATCTCATCAAATTGATTTGTAAAGATTTTATACTCCAAATCTAAATTTTCTAAATTTTGCTTTTGAATTATTTGATCATTTGTTAGGTTTTCAGAATCAGCATCAATGAGTTGTTCATCAAGTTTATATTCATCTATATCATAGTCCGATTCCATCGTAGCTTCAGTTTGATCCTGTAAATGCTGATCTTTATCGTCATCGTTTTCGCTATTTTGATCGTCATTTGATGGATTATCTTGGCCTTGTTTACTATTCTCTTCTTTACTTTCATCAGCCTCATCAGTTTGAAATATATCCATTTCTTGAAGTATTTCTGAAAATTTAGATGAATATTTTTGTTGATATTCTAAATTCTCCTTTAAAAAATCAAAATGTTCATCAATTGCTTGATCAAAATCTTTTTCCCAAAAATTAAGCATATTAGCTGTTAATGAATTTAGTTTGATATTATGAAATTTTTTAAGCATGTATAATTCAAAGGCCTCTGTTATGGGAACATCATCTTTACTTTTAATTTGGTCTTTTCTTTTTGAATTGATCATTTGATAGTAATTTTCATCCATATTTTTTGCTATTCCTTTAAGCATTTTTCTTCCCAATAATTCATATCTAATTTTTTCTGCAATAGAGTAAAGTGACCTACAGGATGTTTTTAAAGGTAAGTTTTGATTAAAAACTTTTTCATCAGAAAACTTTTTTTTTAATGCTGACGCATCTGACTCTGCTCTAGCCTTGATAAAATCATTTTTAGAATTTAAATCATTAATTTCAAAAGATTGAGAGCTTTTTTCTTTTTTGTTATTTTCTTTATGATCATTGATTTTAATGTCATCAGAAATCACTTTAATTGTTGAGGTTAAAGCTTGTTTAAGTTTTTCTTTGAAATTGGTTTCCTTATTATTCATTTAGATTTGAATATTTGCAAGAGACTCAGGTAATTCTTCTCCAAAACATCTTTGGTAATATTCAGCAATTATATTTTTTTCAATATCATCACATTTATTCAAAAATGTTACTCTAAATGCATAACCTGTATCTTTAAATATTTCTGTGTTTTCAGCCCAATGCAAAACAGTTCTTGGACTCATCACTGTGGATATATCTCCAGCTATAAATCCTTTTCTAGTTAATGTTGCGACCTTAATCATATTAGAAACTTTTTCTTTGCCTTTTGTATTATTCAACTCTTTATTTTTTGCTAAAATAATCTCCATTTCTTTTTCTAGGCTAAGATAGTTTAAAGTTGTAACAATATTCCATCTATCCATTTGGGCTTGATTTATTTGTTGTGTGCCATGATAAAGTCCTGTTGTATCGCCTAATCCTACAGTATTTGAAGTAGCAAATAGTCTAAAAAATTTATTTTGTTTAATTACTTTATTTTTATCAAGTAGTGTAAAATTTCCTTCAGCTTCTAACACTTTTTGTATTACAAACATCACATCTGGACGCCCGGCGTCGAGCTCGTCAAAAATTAATGCCACAGGATTTTGAAGAGACCACGGTAAAATACCTTCATTAAATTGAGTAACTTGTTTTCCATCCTTTAATACTATCGCATCTTTTCCAATCAAATCTATTCTACTTATGTGACTGTCTAAATTTACCCGTATACAAGGCCAATTTAATCTTGCAGCAATTTGTTCTATGTGGGTAGATTTTCCTGTGCCGTGATAACCTTGAACTAAAACTCTTTTATTAAAAGCAAAACCTGAGATAATTGCCAAAGTAGTATCTCGATCAAATTTATAATTTTTATCTATTTCTGGCACATACTCACTTTTTTTTGAAAAAGCACCTACTTCCATATCAGAATCGATCCCAAAAGTATTTTTGAGTGATACCTTTATATCCGGTTGAATATTTAGATTAGGTGTCAATTTTTTTCCTATAAGTGTTTTTTAGTTGAGTGTAAGCCAAAGTTATTAATTTTAGTTTTTCTTCATATTTTTTATTTCCAGAATTCATATCAGGGTGAAATTTTTTGACAAGTACTTTGAATTTTTCTTGAATTTTTTGCCATTTTAAACCAACTGTAATACCCAGAATACTAAAAGCTTTAATATCATTATTATCAAATTTAAATTGACGCATATGATTAAATTCACTTTTAAATTTCTCATTATCTAATTCATCTTTTAAAGTATTGTTCCATAAAACTTTGAAAAAGTTATCTGAGGAGCTAAAACTTTGAGTTGGTTTATGCCAAATCATGTCTGACTTTAAAAAATTCATAACTTGCTCGTCATTCATACCAGAAAAATAATTCCAATTTTTATTGAATTCTTTCACATGCTTTAAACATAACATTCTATATTTTTTACTATTATCTTTCTCTACAGGTGCTTTATATTCACCAATTTCTGCACAATTGTTCCAATCACATATATTTTTCATGATATAATATAGTCTTTATATATGAATATTAATGAACTAATTGCAATTGTTAAAAAAAAACTTTGTGAGAAAATTATCATAGAAAAAATTAACATTGAAGATAAGTCTTTTTTACATAAAAATCATAGAGGAAACGAGATTGGTAAATTTCATTTAAAAATACATATTCAATCTAAAGAATTAAAAAAAATGAGTAAAATTGATAGTAACAAAAAAATTTATAAAACGTTAGATTATGAAATTAAAAATTATATTCATTCCTTACAATTACTAATTGATTAGCTCTTCTTTGAGAAAACTTTTAAGTTTATCTTTTTTAAATTTTTTATCTATAATTGGCAAACCAATTCTTTTTAGTAAAATCAAATTAATTTTTTCAGAACTGTTTTTTTTATCTTTAAGCATGAATGATATAATTTTATCTAGATGTTTAATTGAAAAGTATTTTTTTAAATTATTTGGGAGTTTTGAAGTAATCATATGATTTAATATTGATGAATAGTCATTATTATTTACATAATTATTTTTTTTACTAAATTTTAGAGCAGTATTCATTCCTAGAAGGACTGCTTCTCCATGATTTAATTTATTTGAGTAGCCCATTGTTGCTTCATATGCATGGGCGAAAGTATGTCCAAAATTCAGAACTTTTCTTAAATTTTTTTCTTTTTCATCCTTCTCAACTACTTTTTTTTTTATTTTACAACTTTCAAATATTGCTTTTTCAATATATGGAGATTGTAATCTTAAAATTTTTGATAGGTTTTTTGTTAAAAAATTATAAAAAATTTTGTTTGAAATTAGTGAATGTTTTAATATTTCTGCATAGCCACATATAATCTCTCTTTTAGGTAACGATTTCAAAAAATTTTTTTCACTTATAACTAATTCAGGCTGATAAAAACTTCCAATTAAATTTTTTCCGTAATGAGTGTTTATTCCTGTTTTTCCTCCAATTGAAGAGTCTACTTGTGATAATAGTGTGGTAGGTATGTTGATGAATTTCATTCCACGTTTAAAAAGGCTCGCTACAAATCCAACTATATCACCCGTGATACCTCCTCCAATAGCAATCAAACAATCTTGTCGTGTAAAATTATTTTTTAATAAAACTTCTAAAATATAATCAACTGTTTTTTGGCTCTTATTTTTTTCATTTGCATTTATAAATAAAAAAAATTTACCTTTTTTTTTTAAGACTTTTCTTAATATAGAAATTTGTTTTTTCGGAACATTTTTATCAATCACAAATAAACATTTTTTGAAATTAATTGAGTTCGCTTTTAATATTGTGTCTATTTTAGAAATTAAATTTTGGCCAATTAATATGGAATACTTATTTTGACCTGTGTTTATTTTAAGATTTATTGTCTTCATATATTTTTATAATTTTGTTAATTATCTCACTTTTGGTTAAATTATCACAATCTATTTTATATAATGCTTTTGAATAAATATTAGATCGTTTTTTAATCAAGTCTAACAATTCCTCTTTTGTAGAATTTATAGCCATTGGTCTTTTAACACTATTTTTTATTCTTTGAATTAAGACTTTATTGTTTAACTTTAACCAAAAAGAAATATGATTTTCTAAAACTTCTTTTCTGATATTCTTATTTATAAATGCCCCACCACCTAGAGCCAATACTATTCCTTTTTTTTTTAAGAGATTTAGGGTTGTTTTTTCCTCTAACTCTCTAAAGTATTTCTCACCTTCTTTTTCAAATATTTTTGATATTCTCATACCAGTGTTTTTTTCTATTTGTTCATCTGTATCAAAAAAATTTAGATTTTGTTTTTTTGAAAGTAATTTACCAATAGTGGTCTTGCCGGAGCCCATCATACCTAAAAAAACAATATTTCCTTTTGATTCCATAAGTTTCTTTATTGAAAAAACACAAATATGTCTTAATTTGAAACTAACTAAAACTATATGCAATTTATTAAAAAAACAAGTTCAACAAGAAGTTTTGTGGGCCTTATCATAAAATTACTTGTTGCTTCATTCATAGTTTTAGGAATTGTTTTTTTTCTAAATAAAATCGATTTTCCAGCACCAAAAAAAGATATAGAAAAAATAATTCCAAATGAAAATTTTAAAATCGTTAAATAAAAATTTTTTTCTAACTATCTTTATATTTTTCCTGTGTTTCAATTCTTATGCTGAGGAAAAACCTGTAGATATATGGAATACAGAAAATAATGAAAACCAAATTGAAAATAATAGTTCGTTTTCAATTGAAGAAGAAACTAATCAGACAGAAAATAAAACTGAGCAAGATATTTTTAAGATGCAAAACCTAAAAAAAGACGATCAGATAAAATTAGTCGAAAATATTTTCAGTAAAGAGGTTGAGATACTGGGGTTATATGATCCTGAAGACAACAGTTTGGATATAGATATGTGGTCAAATTCTGATGGTGATCAACTTAAAAGTATTTTTTCGAAGATAGGAAAAATAAACTTATCAAATGATGCAAAAGATATAATGAGAATTTCATTGTTAACTAACTCATATCCTCCCCAAAAAAATATTTCAGAAGAGGAATTTCTAAAATTTAAAAATGAGTGGTTAATTAAAAACTCAAATTTAGAGTTAATCGAGGAATATCTCGTAAAAAATCAAGTTTTTAACAAACAAGCAGAGTTGACTAAATTTTTATTGGATGAATATTTGTCTTCATCTAAAATCGATAAGGTATGTGAAATTTTATCAAAAAATACAAAACCTTTAAATGATGAATATCTTTTTAAATTCAATATTTATTGTTTGATCATAAATAATAAAAGTGAGGAGGCACAACTTATTTTAGATTTAAAAAAAGAATTAGGTTTTAAGGATTCATATTTTGAAAATAAGATTAGTCAATTATTAGGTTTCAATTCAAAAATTGATGACTCAATTTCAGAAAAAACAATTCTTTCTTTCCATTTAGCTCATAAAACCAATTCTAAGTTTGTTTTTGAACCAAATAATGGAACCAAAAAGATAATATGGAAATATTTGAGTAGCTCAAATTTATTAGAATCATTTCAAGAAATAGATATTTTAGACATTCAAAAAATTTCAACCATAGAAAAAGCGGTAAATAATAAAAATTATCCTGAAAAAGATTTGTTCGAAATATATAAAAAGTTTCAGTTTAATATAAATCAATTACTTAATGCAGATAAGTCTTATAAATCTCTTGAAAAAATTGAGGCTAGAGCATTAATTTATCAAAAAATATTATTAGAGTCTGATACAACATCAAAATTGAAATTTTTAAAAATTTTAAAAAAACTTTTTAAAGATGAAAATTTAGATGATGCTTTTGATGTGGAATTAAAAAAATTTCTACAAGAATTTGATCCCAAAGATATACCAGATAATCTAACAAGTTTTTATTATACAAATATTCAGATAAATGATGCCGATGTTTTAAATAAAAATGTTAAATTTAATAATGATATTTTGCATCAATCTAAACTTTTGAATTATTTTAATGGTGACTATTCAAAATCAAAAATTGAAAAGGATGTTAATAATTTTTTAAAAAAAATAAAAAAGAATAAAAAATATTTTTTTTCTAAAAAAGACCAGATCTTCTTGGAGGCGTTACGATCCGATGGTGTTGAAATATCCAAGAAATACGATGATCTTTACGAGATAAATGAGTCTGAAATTCCAACTGATATTCAAGTTATGATTAATAATAATGAAAAAGGAGCCACTCTTTTAAGAATAGTTGAGGTTATTGGTCAAGACAAATTGGAAAGAATTGATGAAGATACAATTTATTTTATTATAAGTGCTTTAAATCAGTTGAATATTGATTTGTTAAGAAATAAAATTTTAATGAAAGTTCTTCCTTTAAAAGTTTAAAAAATAGTTTATTTATTTATCCGATGAGTGTTAAAGATATTATAACTGTTCCTAATGATATTCTAAAAAAAATTTCTGAACCTATCGTAAATGTTGGTATTAATGAGAAAAAGTTGATTAATGACTTATTTGAAACAATGTATAATTCTAATGGAATAGGGTTAGCAGCTGTTCAAGTGGGCATTCTCAAAAGAGTTGTGGTTATTGATGTTTCAAGTAAAGACGAAAAAAAAAATCCTATGAGTTTTATTAATCCGGTGATTAAAAATTTAAGTGATGAAACTTCAGTTTATGAGGAGGGCTGTTTATCTATACCTGAAACATTTATAGAAATTGAAAGACCCAAAGTTTGTGAGGTTGAATACATAGATTTAGATGGAAAAAAAAAAATGATTAAATGTGAAGGTCTTCTATCGACTTGTTTACAACATGAGATTAATCATTTGGACGGTAAATTAATAATTGATCATTTATCAAAATTAAAAAGAGACATCATTATAAAAAAAATTTCAAAAACAAAAAAAAATCCTGATAGAGTAATAGTTTAAATGGCTAAAAAGATTATTTTTATGGGTACACCAATGTTTTCTGTACCAATTTTAAAATCTTTGTATCAAAATGGATTTCCAATTGAATTAGTATATACCCAGCCACCTCAAAAATCCCATAGAGGTCAAAAAATTAATAAATCACCAATTCAGGGCATATCAGAAACTTTAAATATAAATTTCAGAAGCCCAGAAAATTTAAAAGACAATCCAAGAGAATATGAATTTTTTAAGTCAATTAGTGCTGATCTTGCTATTGTAGTAGCTTATGGGAAAATAATACCTAAAGAATTTTTAAATTTAACAAAAAAGGGATTTATAAATATCCATGCATCTATCCTCCCAAAATGGAGAGGTGCTGCACCCATACAAAGATCAATAATGAATTTAGATACAGAAACTGGGATAAGTATTATGAAAATAAATGAAGAATTAGATAGTGGACCAATAAGCAATATTTATAAGATGAAGCTTGATCAAAATATTAATGCCCAAGAGGTTTCAGAAAAACTTTCTTTATTAGCTGCAGATAAAATATTAGATGTGGTTGATAATATTTTTGAGGGTAAATCAAAGTTTGTTGATCAAGACCACTCAAAAGCAACTTATGCAAAAAAAATTAGTAAGAGAGAGGGGCAAATTAATTGGAATGAGGAAGCCCCCAAAATCATTGCTAAAATTAATGGGTTATTTCCCTCACCAGGAGCTTTTTTTAATTATAGTGGACAAAGATATAAAATTTTAAAAGCTAAAATTGGAAGTGGTATTGGAAAAAGTGGTGAAGTTATCTCAGATAATCTTGAAATAGCATGTGCTAACAATAAATCTATAAAAATTCTTGAAATTCAAAGAGAGGGAAAAAAAATTCAAAAAGTTGAGGAATTTATGCTTGGATCAGTTATTAAAAAGGGTTCGGTAATTTTGAATGTTTAAATATCAGATATTAGTTGAATACGTTGGGACTAATTTTAGAGGTTGGCAAGTTCAAAAAAAGGGCAAAACAATTCAAGGTTTAATCCAAAAAAAAATCTCTAAAATATTAAATGAAAAAATTCTTTTAATAGGCTCAGGTAGAACTGATACAGGAGTTCATGCAATTGAACAATCTGCCCATTTTGAGTGTAAAAATCCAATAAAAGATTTTAATAAGTTTTTAAAATCTACAAATTATTTTTTAAATAAAAATTTAGTAACTGTTCTAAAGATTCGAAGACGAAATAAAAGTTTCCATTCAAGATTTTCCGCGAAGATGAGAATTTATAAATATATAATTATTAACCAATTAGGTGGACCTGTTTTAGATCGGAAAAGATGTTGGCATATTATCAATGCTCTTGATTTGAATGCGATGAAAAAAGCCGCAATAAAATTAGTTGGCACAAAGGATTTTTCCACTTTTAGAGCTTCAAGCTGCAGAGCTAAAAGTCCAATTAAAACCTTGAGATCTGTGAAGATAAAAACAAAAAAAAATAAAATAGAAATAGAATTTCAATCTCAATCTTTTTTACAGCAACAAGTGAGATCAATGGTTGGTTGTTTAAAATATGTGGGTGAAAAGAAGTGGACTTTAAAAAAATTCAATTTTATTATGAACTCAAAAAAAAGGATTTTGTGTGCACCACCAGCTCCACCTGAAGGACTCTATTTAGTAAGAATTATTTATTAATTTTTTTTTATTGCTCATTGCAAATTTGCGATCAAGTCTCCACCGACTTTCTTCACGTATAATCCAACCACAACAATTTTTTGATTTACATTTACAAGGAAATTGTTTGTAATCGTATTTATCAAAACTAAAACCATAATCGCAAGTTATCTCTTCACCTTTCTTAATATCTCTATCAGCTGTTATCCAAATCTTTAAACCCTTCCCATCATAGCGCGCGTTCGCGTCACAACTATGATTTACTAATCCAGCCACGTTAAACGAAAAATCCCCATCAAGTGAATATCTTTTATTTAAAGTGAATAAGTAAATAGGTTTTTTATTGTCATATTTATCAGATTCATCCACTTCTTTATTTGTAATAATTTTTCCTAAGTAATTGATGATTTTTGTACCCTCTTTGATATCTTTAGTAGCATAAAGCCCACGTCCTTTATTATCAATTTGTGATTTTTTGATTTTATATAATTTCATAATGTTGATTTATTATTTAATATAATATTATCAATTGAATTCTAATAGTGCGTTAACATGTTCATTAGAACAATCAGCTAAAGCATTTAAATCATAACCACCCTCTAAAATAGATACAACTCTTCCCTTGGTAAATTCGTTTGTTGCTATAATAGCTCTTTTAGTAATTTCATAAAAATCTCTTGGTAATAATTTGAAATTTGCAAGGGGGTCTCGCTCTTCTGCATCAAAACCCATACTTATAAGCAAAAATTCTGGCTGAAATTTTATCAATTTATCTAAAACTCTATCAAAGGCGTTAAAATATTCTCTAGAGCCAGTTCCAGCGGGCAAAGGGACATTAAAAATATTGTCATAATTTCCTTTTTCTTTTTCACTACCAGTTCCAGGATAAAATGGATATTGATGAGTTGATAAACACAAAACTTTTGCATTGTCGTAAAAAATGTCACTCGTGCCATTGAAATGATGTACGTCTGGGTCGAGTATTGCTATTCTTTTGTATTTATATTTATCAATGAGATAGTGTGCACCAACTGCTACATTGTTGTATATGCAAAAACCCATAGCTTTATCTTTTTCTGCGTGATGTCCAAATTAAGACCAGTGCCCCCTAATTAAAGAGGGCACTAGCCCCCAGGCGGTCTTACGACGCAAAAAGCGTTTTTATATTTTTTTTGTTCGACAGAGTCTATTGCCTTTAAAATAGAACCTACCGCTTCTTTTGTTGCTTTTTCACTACCTGGTGAAATTACAGTATCTCCATCTAAGAATTTTAAACCCTCTTTTGGAAAGCTTTTTTGAACCATATCAATATATTTTTCGTCATGCGCTTTCTTTAAAATATTTAAATCAAATTTTTTAGGTTTATCCCAAATTAAATCATTCCTTTTTTTTAATTTTTCAATTATTGCAACAACTCTTGCGGGTCGCTCAGGATGTCCATCACCAGTCAGATGGTTTGCTGATGTGTCTGAAGTTATAATTGCAGTACTCAATAAAAATAATTTTGTAAAATTTGATTATATATTCTTGTTAACTTTTTTAAATCTGACACAGAGGTCTTTTCATCAATTTGATGTATAGTATTATTTCTCAAGCCCAATTCTAATCTAGGTATTTTGCCAAGAAAACGGCTGTCACTCGTGCCTCCTCTACAATTTAATTTTGGTGAGTTACCAGTAATTTTTTTGACAATTTTTTTAACCATTAAGATATTTTTATTAGGCTGAGTATAAAAAGCCTCTCCACTAACTCTGTATTCTATTTTTACTCGACATTTATCTTTTTTAGCAATTGAACTGATAATTTGATTTAATTTTTTCTTCAAAGAAGATGATTTATATTTAGTGTTAAATCTAACGTTAAATTTTGCACTAGCTGACTGTGGCACAACATTTTCAGACAAATTATCAACATTCATTTTAGTAAACTCTAGATTAGAAGGTGGCATAAATTTTGTGCCGTTATCTAAAGATGAACTTTTTAATTTTGATATTATTTTTGCCAATGTAGTACATGGGTTAATGAAATTTTTAAAAGCCGCATGACCACTTTTGCCATAAACTGTGATTATTCCATTCATAGATCCACGTCTTCCAATTCTAATTTCATCACCAATTGATTTATTTGATGTTGGCTCTCCAACAATAGAAAAATCAATTTTTTCATTTCTTTTTCTCAAATACTTCATAACAGCAGGAGTCCCTAATCCAGTTGTCTCTTCATCTGCAGCAATAATTATTGAAATAGATCCTTTAAATTTTTTATTAGCCACAAATTTACTCATTGCACTGATGAAGCAGGCAATTCCACCCTTCATATCTTGAGCTCCTCTACCATGTAGAAAGCCATTTTTCACAAGACCTTTAAATGGAGGTATTTGCCAACCATTTAAGTTTGCTACCACATCCGTATGTCCTAAATAATTGAAGTGAGGTTTTTGATTACCAATTCTAGCATATAAATTTAATGCAGGTTTAACACCAGTTCCTTTTGATTTAATTATTCTGCATTTAAAACCAATAGAAGAGAGCTTTTTTGATAAAAACTTCATTAGACCCTTATCTTCAGTGAGAGTACTTTTAAAGCGTATTAGCTCTTGGGCTAATTTTAATTCATTAAAAGCTTTCATTATTTGTCTCTTAGAAGGTCGTTTATCGAGGTTTTAGATCTTGTTTTCTCATCAACCTGTTTGACGATCACTGCACAGTATAGACTAGGGCCACCAGGTTTTTTGGATGGAAGAGACCCTGGAACAACAACACTTCCTTCAGGTACCTCACCAGTCATTATCTCATTTGTTTCACGATTTATTATACGCGTAGAAGCAGTTAGAAATACTCCTGTAGCTAAGACACTATTTTTTCTAACGATTACTCCTTCGGCCACCTCGGCGCGTGCACCAATAAAGCAGTTATCTTCTATAATAGTCGGTGATGCTTGAACGGGTTCTAAAACGCCACCAATTCCTACTCCACCTGACAAATGTACATTCTTTCCAATTTGAGCCCCTGACCCCACCGTGCTCCACGTATCGACCATCGTACCGCTGTCAACAAATCCTCCAATATTTATAAAACATGGCATCAAGATAACTCCAGGAGCAATATAACACCCTTTCCTGGTCATTCCGTTAGGTACATAGCGAAATCCAGCTTTTTTGTGATCTTCTTCAGTCCATCCAGCCGTCTTAAAGCCAACTTTATCATACCATACTGAATATGGACCCGCCGTGGTAATCATTTTATTGGTTCTAAATGAAAGAAGTATTGCTTTTTTTGCTACTTGATTAGTTTCCCATTTTCCATCAGGATGACGATTAGCCACTCGAACTTTACCTTGATCCAATAATTCTATTGTTTCATTAATAGCATCTAAAATACTTTTGTCAGAGTCAGGAGATATATCTTTTCTATTGTCCCAAGCATCATTTATAATTTTTTCTATAGACATAATTTACTGACTTTTTAATAACCTTATTTCTTTAAGAAATAAAGATAGATTTTCAATTTTGTGTGAAATAAAATCTTTATCGGCATCCATTTTTCCGAAATGTTCATCATTAATTAACCAAACGGTTGTACACCCTCGTTCGTGACCTATACTTAAATTTTTAGCTATATCCTCAATGTAAACAGTCTCTTTTGGATTTATACCAAATTTTTTTATCATTAAGTCGAAGGTTTCTGCCTCTGGTTTAGGTACATAACCAGCATCTTTAATATCAAAAACCTTATCTCTTCCAAATAAATCATACACACCTAAGTGAGTTAAAATATTAGCAGCATGTTCAGCACTACCATTAGTGAAGATAAATTTTTCCATATCTAATTGTTCAAGCTCATTTCTCATAATTTTATCTTCCTTCATAAAAGATAAATCAATTTCATGTACGTAAGATAAAAATTCATCTGGTGATATTCCATTATGGATCATTAATCCTTTAAGTGATGTATTATATTTATAGAAATAATTTGTTTGTAATTCCTTAGCTTTGTCTTTATCGATTTTAAGTTTTTCGGATATGAATTGTGTCATTCTTTTTGAAACTTGACCAAACACACGTTCTAAAGAGTAATTGTTAAAACGGTTATAACATGTTCCATCCAAATCCAGCAGTAGATATTTTTTATCTTTTAAATTCATTTTCTAATTAATGTGCCTGAGCCTTTATCAGAAAATAACTCAAAGAGTATCGAGTGTTTTGGTCTTGCATCAATTATTCCTACAGCAGTAACCCCATTATTAATAGATTCTAGCCCCATATTAATCTTAGGAATCATGCCGCCAGTAATAGTTTCATTTTTAATCATTTCTAAAATCTCAGAAGAAGATATTTCCTCAATTAGTTTTTTATTTTTATCTAAAACACCTTCCACATTAGTCATCAAAAGTAGTCTTCGACATTTAAGTGACTGTGCGATTTTACCAGCCGCCACATCTCCATTGATATTATAAGTTTGATTTTCTTGAAGACCCAAGGGAGATATAATAGGGATTTTATCATCTTTAATAATATTTAATATTATTTCATTATTTATTTTGTTTGGAGTTCCGACAAAACCTAATTCAGGTGCGTCTCTTAAAACTTCAATAACATTATTTTTTTTAGTATGGATCCCAATTGCTTTTGTACCCATTTTTTCTAATGAACTTACTATATCATGATTAAAATCAATAAGTACATTCTCAACAATATCTATTATTTTTTCATCTGTTACTCTAAGTCCTCTTATAAATTTAGATTGTATGTTGGATTTTTCTAATTCTTTTTGAATTCTTGGACCCCCACCATGGATGACACAAATCTTTATTCCTAATTTATTTAGAATACTTAGATCTTCAATGAAATTGTTAAAGATCTCACGACTTAAAAAGACATTGCCTGAATATTTTAAGCAAATTAAATCTTCTTTATATTTTTCAATATATTTAGAAACTTCATTTATTGGGGGACCACTCTTAGGAATAATATTTTCTAATTCCTCTTTTGTTAAGCTCATATTACTTAACTTTGATTGTTTTATTTAAATACCACTGTTGCAGAATAGTGGCCAAATTTGTAGCCGTCCAATAGAGAACCAAGCCGCTAGCAAAACCAGCTAATATTATAGTAATTATTAAAGGGAAAAATTTAAACATAGTTCTTTGAATTTTTTCTGCCTCACTATTACCTGTAGCTTGAGGAGATAAACGCATTTGTAACCACATGCTAGCGCCCATCAAGACGGGTAAAAGTCCAATTTCTAGAAAGCTAGGAACCTGATACGGTAGTAATCCAAATAGATTAAATATGCTTAATGGGTCCTTACTCGCTAAATCTTGCCAAATCCATATAAAAGGTGCGTGATACATAGCAACATCAAGCATCAAGAGTTTATACAGAGAAAAAAAAATCGGAATTTGTATTAGAATAGGGAGACACGAGGCGGCGGGATTTACATTATTCAAACGGTATAATTTCATAATTTCTTTTTGCTGTTGCTGCTTATCTGATTTAAATTTATCTTTGATTAAATTCATTTGAGGTGTCAACGCCTTAATGGCCGCCATCGATTTCATAGAAAATTGGTTTAAAGGAAAGAAAACCAACCTAATTAAAATTGTTAGAAGTATTATTGAATATCCATAATTACTTGTATATTTAAATAAGTAATCTAATACTATCCAAAGAGGTCGAACAACCCAATACATTACACCGTAATTTACTATGAGATCTAGCCTTTCCATTTGCAATTCTTCAGCATATTTATCAATCAAAGATATTTCTTTTGCTCCAATTAAAGATTGAACATTATGATTTATTGATGAATTAGGTGCCAATTCGTAACCTGAAGTATCTATATATGAGGTTCTATATTTTGTAGTGTAATCAAAATCTAATCTAAATTTCCTACCTTGTGGTGGAATAAAACTTGTCATCCAATATTTATCTCCAATTAGATAAAAACCAGAGTTCGCTTCTTTAGAATATTTTTTTTCTTTAATTTCCGAGTAATCAATTTCCTCGATTTCATCCTGCAGAATCACACTTAATCCCTCATGTAAAATATAAAAATCAGTTAAATCTTTTGGTAAATTATTTCGATGAATTATGCCATAAGGATACATTTTAAAGCTGTTACTTGAATTATTTATTACTTTTTGATTGATGTTAAAAAGATAGTTATCATCAATACTAATCGTTCTCTCAAAAGTAATACCTTGATTGTTTTCATAATATATTTTCACAGGGTTATCAGGAGTCAGTTTAGTATTAGACTCTATTTTCCAATTTGTATTAGGTCCGGGTACATCAATGTTATCATTCGTGGTCCATCCAGTATTTAAAAAATATCCATTTTTAACGTTGGCAGGATTTAGCAATACAATTTTTTCTTCACTATTTAGCTCTTTGTTATATTTTTTAAATTTAAAATCATCTATTGCGCCACCATTGGTTAATGAGATTGAACCAATTATATTATTATTTTCAAAAATTATTCTCTCCGTTGAGTTAATAGACTCTTCTCTTGATATTTCTTTTATTGTTTCAGTTTTTTCAATTTTTGGTGTTTCTGTTTTCTCTAACTCCTCCTTTTTGATTTGAGCTTCTTCTTTTTTTGGTTCAAAAAAAAATAGACTGTAAAGAACCAAAACCGCAGATGATAGGGCTATAGCAGCTATTAAATTTTTGACATTATCCACGATTAAACTCCATCCTTTTTTTCAACTGGATCATGTCCTCCATGTCCAAACCAAGGGTTACATCTTAATATTCTTAAAGTTGATTTAAATATTGCTTTTACAAAATTATATTTTTCAAAACATTCTAAACAATAACTGCTACAAGATGGCTCAAATTTACAAGAATTATAGAAGAATGGACTTAGAAAAAATTTATATAATTTGATTGGGATTATAAAAATTTGATTAATTATTTTCATTATATTATTTTGTTTAAATCTTGAAATATTGTTTTTTTTATATTTTCAAAATCATTTTTTAGCATAGCTGAATGAGAAATAACAAGATAAGAATTTTTTAGATTAATTGAATTTTGTTTAACCGCCTCATTAAAAATTGAACGCAATCTACGTTTAACTTTATTACGCCCCACAGCATTAGCTATTTTCTTTTTAACTGAGAAAGAAATATTTAGTTTTTTTGTATTTTTGTTTGGCAATTGACCAAAAAAAATACTTACATATTTGTTCGATACCTTTTTTCTGTTGAGAAGCTTTGTAAATTCCTCATTTCGAGAAAGAGCAACAATTTTGCTTTTCATCAGATATAATTTATCTTTTTTTTCTAATTACTTTTGGTGTAAGAGCTTTTCTTCCACGTTTTCTACGTCTAGCTAAAGTTTTTCTTCCACCTTTTGTTTTCATTTTTGCACGGAACCCCGTTGCGCGAGCTCGCTTGATTTTGCTGGGGGAATAGGTTCTTTTCATAATAAGATTTGATATTGTTTTTAATAATTCTGCACCTTTATATTAGTAATAATTAAAATAGCAAATAGAAGATTTTACAAATAATATAATCATTGATGGAAAAAACAAAAAAAATTAAAATATTTCTTGGTTTATTCTATATAATCTCAGTTGGATTATTCTTATATCTGATATTTTCAAAATTTAGCATTAGTGAGATCACAACATATTCGTTTATAAAAAATAACCGAGATTATTTTTCTGAGTTAAGAAGTTCAAATTTATTTTTTTTAGGATCAATATTTATTTTATTTACAATTATTTGGATATTAGCTTTGGGATTTTTATCACCCTTAGGTTTATTTGCTGGATTTATATTTGGAAAAATCTATGGTGTTATTTTTTTAATTTTTGGCACGACAATAGGAGCAACTCTTTTATATTTATTTGCTAATTATTTTGTTAAAGACATTATAAAGGATAAGTTTTTAAGTAAATTTCAAAATTTAGAGTCAAAATTCAAAAAATCTGAATTTATATATTTATTAATTTTTAGATTTGTTGGGGGTACACCATTTAATCTTCAAAATTTATTACCTTGTATTTTTAATGTAAAAGTGTCTAATTTTTTTTGGGCAACATTAATAGGCATTTTCCCTCAAACATTTTTGATCGTCTCAATAGGTAGTGGGCTAGAAAAAGTAATTGAAAAAAATTCTAAAGTTCCGGGTATTACTGATATAATTTTTACACCAGATGTTTATATTCCAATATTGGCTTTTTTTGGATTGATTATCATAACTATATTTTTAAGAAAGTTTTTCTATAAAAATTAATTATGCCCAATTATGGATTTGACAATTATCAATCGCTTGTTTTGTCATTAAAAACTATTTGGGCAGTAAAACGATAAATTTAAAAGAGCTTATTATTGCCATATTAATTTATTAGTTTATATATAACATCATTAACATTATGAAAATTTTTACAAAAATAATTTTAGACAAAAATAACCGAGTTTTAAAAGAAGAATTCTATGAATATTCGGGACCTTTGGCGTTAGCAGGAATACATCACACCTACGGGGCATACAAAAGTGCTAAACTAATGGAAAAGCAGGCAAAAAAGGAAAAGCGTCTTGCGGAAAAACGTGCTAAAAAACAAAAAAAATCTGGTTCAAAAAAAGAGGATAACAAAAAATCAGAGTTAGATCCAAACGAAGCTCTGTCACTCGAATTTATAACAAATCCAAATAAGGAATGAATTCAAAAGATAAAAGTGAGCGTTTAAGTTTTGCGCTAAAAAAAAATTTAAAAAAAAGAAAGCTTTTTCAAAAAAAGAATAAAAAGAAAAATGATACTAAACGATAAGCAAATAAAAAAATTAGCTGAGCAAGATGGAATGATCACACCTTTTGTGGATAAATCAGTGCAAGACGGAGTAAGTTACGGTTTACAGACTTTTGGCTATGACCTTCGTGTCGGCTCCGAATTTAAACTTTTTACAAATATAAAAGGAAATGTTATTGCAGATCCAAAAAATTTCTCTGAGGATAATTTTGTTACTGTTAAAGATGAAAAATCAGTTTTAATTCCTCCCAACTCGTTCGCATTAGCAAACTCACTTGAAACATTTTGCCTTCCCAGAAACATTACTGGACTAGTAACATCCAAAAGTAGCTATGCTAGAGTGGGTTTAGGGAACCCACCAACAGTTTTAGAAGCTGGGTGGAGAGGTGTCTTAGTGCTCGAGCTAATTAATCACACGAGCAATAGCATTAGGGTTCATTCTAATAGTGGAATAAGTCAAATATTATTTTTTCAAGGTGAAGATCCAAACATATCTTATGCCGATAAAGAGGGCAAATATATGGACCAGGTAGGAATCACTTTAGCAAAATCAAAGTAAGCTAAATGGATAAATTTTTGATAACAGGTCCCTGTCAAATTAAAGGGAAGGTTACAATTGCACCAAGTAAGAACGCGGCCATTCCAATTCTAGCCGCAACACTTCTATTTGATAAGCCGGTCGTAATTTCAAATTTACCCAAAGTACGGGACGTGGATACGATGATTTCATTATTAAGATCTCTTGGATCAAAAATAATTTTATCAAAAGATAGTAGAACTGCAAAAATAATTAACAAAAAAAAAATGAATACTGTGGCGAAATATTCCATCGTAAAAAAAATGAGAGGATCTTTTTTGGTTTTAGGTCCATTAATCGCAAAACAAAACAATGCGAAGTGTAGTTTGCCTGGAGGTTGTTCTTTTGGAGGTACTAGACCTGTGAATTATCATTTAGAGGGTTTAAAAAAATTAGGTATGACTTTCCGATTAAAAGATGGATACATATTGGGAAACTCAAAAGGTAAACTAAAAGGAACCTCATTTAAATTTCCTAAAATCACTGTAGGCGGAAGCCAAAACCTAATTATCGCCGCCTGCTTAGCGAGGGGAACTACGACCTTGAGAAATGTGTGTTTAGAACCGGAGACAAAAGATCTAACTAAATTTTTAAATTCAGCAGGGGCGAAAATTAAATGGTCAGGAAGAACTTGTACGATTGAAGGAGTTAATTCCCTAAATCAAACCGAGTATTCCATAATGCCAGATAGAATAATGGCAGGAACTTTTTGTATAGCCGCATGCTTAAATAAAGGGGAATTAGAAATAGATAACATAAATCCTGAAATAATTAAAACTGAATTAAATTTATTAAAAAAAGTTGGAGCTTATATTAAAACTTCAAATAAAAAAATTATAATTAAAGGACCAAGAAAAATAAAAAGGATTAAAAATATTATTACTAAAGAGTATCCTGGTGTAGCAACTGATTTGCAAAGTCAATTAATGGTTCTTATGTGCAAAGCTAATGGTAAAAGCACTATCACTGAAAATATTTTCTCAAACAGGTTTTCTCACGCAGCTGAGCTCAGGAGGCTAGGAGCAAAAATTTATATCCAAAATAATAAAGCATTTATTGAAGGAGTGAAAAAGCTTGTTGCGGCTCCATTAATCAGTAGTGACTTACGTGGATCAATAGCTCTTGTACTTGCTGCAACAGCAGCTGAAGGTGTTTCTAAAGTAGATCGTGTGTATCATGCTTATCGAGGAGCAGAAAATTTTGTCAATAAATTAAAAAAGATTGGTGTAAAAATTAAAGTGTTAAAAAAATGAATAAATATTCGGCACGAATAATAGCGGTAGATAAAGAAGGACTTTCAACTATTTCAGCTATTGTCTCAGGAGCAAAAGTATTAATTACTGATATTAAATACCTTTCATCTAATAAGGTTTTTTTATTATCTATAGAAAGAACAAAAGTTGAGTCTGAACAAAAAGATAAAAAAATTAATAGTATTATTCGTCTCGATTTTGTTCAAAAAGTACGATCAAAAAATATTGATCAATCAAACAAAGATTTAGTTTTAGAATTAATTGCAATTGATTATTTGAAAAATAATCAAGATTATGAAATAAATCTTATTTTTAATAATAATGCTTACATCGCTTTGACTACTGAGACTATTGAAGCAAGGCTTGAGGACCAGACTGAATAAAAAAATATGAAAATATTAAGTAGTAATAATAAAAATTTTTATAATGAACTTGATAAAATTCTTAATAGAAGAAAAGTAATTGATAGAACCACTCTTAGAACTGTTGAAAAAATAATAGACGATGTCCGTAAAAATAAAGATAAAGCATTAATTAAATACGAAAAACGTTTTAATGCCAATACTAGAATTATTCCAAGAAATGAAGATATATCAAAAGCTATAAAATCAATTCAACCACAAATAAAAAGAGCTATTGATGAGACCTGTAAAAGAGTAAAAGATTGGCATTTAAAGCAAAAACCTAAAGATATTTTTTATAAGGATAAATTTAATAATAAGTTTTATTATAAGAATAAAAGTATTGAGAGCGTTGCGTGTTACGTCCCTGGAAATTTACCTAGTACTTTGATTATGTGTGCAACGCCTGCAATCATTTCAGGAGTAAATAGAATTGTTTTATGTACTCCTGCTCTAAACGGGAAACTTAATGGTGCAGTTTATTATGCAGCAAAGAAACTTGGTATAAAAGAATATTATAGTTTAAGTGGAGCATCTGCGATTATGGCATTAGCAATGGGTACTAAACAAGTAAAAGCAGTGAATAAAATTGTGGGACCAGGTTCGAAATGGGTCGCTCTGAGTAAAAAATATGTGTTTCTAGAGGGTTTGTGTGGGATTGAGTCAGCTAATTATGGTCCAAGTGAGATACTTTGCATAGGAGATAATTCATCTTCACCAGAAACTACAGCATCAAGTATGATTGCTCAGAGTGAACATGATGCTGATGCTATGGCTATCTTATTGTCAAAAAGTAAAGAATTGATAGAGAGAACTAAATATTCAATTAATAAACAACTTAAAAATCTCCCTAGAAAAAAAATAGCAAGTGCAAGTTTAAAAAAAAATGGACTTTTAATCTATGTTCCAACAGATAAAAAAATTATCAATCTTACAAATTATATAGCTCCAGAGCATATTGAGGTTACATTAAAAAATTTTAAAAAATATTTAAGCAAAAAAATAATTGCAGGTAGTATTTGTATTGGACCTTATAGCAGTATGGGACTTAGCGATTATGGTCCAACTCAGCACTCCCTTCCGACGATAGGAAGTGCAAAATTTTCCTCTGGTTTAGGTGTAAAAGATTTTTTAACTCAAACAAGTTATAATGAATTGAGTAAAAAAGGAGTTGAAAAGCTTGGAAAGAGTGGCATATTGTTGAGCAAAACAGAAAGTTTAATAGGTCATACTAGATCTATAAAAAAAAGAATGGAGAAAAACTAAATTGCCAAAAGAACATAACATTCTAACATTTTCGGGTGTTGTAACTGAACTTTTAAAAAATGCAATGTTTAAGGTGACTCTTGAAAACGGTGCCGAAGTCATCGCACATGCCAGCGGCAAGCTTCGCAAAAATAGGATAAGGGTTCTTCAAGGCGACAAAGTTACTGTCGACGTCTCGGCGTACGATTTGAAAAAAGGAAGAATAACAAGGCGTGGATAGAAATTTTATTTTTTGGCACGGTCTCGTAGCTCAGTAGTAGAGCAGTACCCTGAAAAGGTATGTGTCGTTAGTGCGATTCTAACCGAGACCACCACTCAAAACGTTGGCATAATTGCTTTTTTTACAATACTTGCAATTTCTTTCTTCTTAATCTTAAATTTTGATTTATCTTATTTTATATTAAATTTTCCTTTAAAATTGTTTCATCTAAAAACAAATAGATCATTTTTTCATCTTGTATTTGAGACAAAAGGAAAATAACTTAAAATATGTAAAACAATAACATAAGGATAAGTATAAGATGAGTACAAAACTTGAAGGCAAAATTAAATGGTATAATCAAAAGAAAGGCTATGGATTTATTGAGAGGCAAGACGGAGAGAAGGATTGCTTTGTACATGCGAGCGCTTTGAAAGCCGCTGGTATGAGGTACTTAGAGGAAGGCCATCCCCTATCTTTCGACCTTGAAGACGGTCCTAAAGGCCCATCAGCTGTTAACTTGGTATCTAAAAAAGAAGGTTAACAATCTATTTATCAAAATTTTAAAGGACGTTTTATCTATAATGGATAAACGTCCTTTTATTTAAAGTATTGCATATTTATTATTTTTGTTTAAAAGACTGCTTATGAATATAAATATTACATATAGTAAAAGTTTAAGAAGTACTCATAGAAACTGTTACCATAGCCAGTAGTTGGCTATTTATTTATATTATAATTTTAATTCCACATAAAATAAGATAAAATGTTTAAGGATGCCGACGTCGTCTAGTGATTAAGGCCCCCGGTTGTGGTCCGGGTAACGTAAGTTTGATTCTTACCGTCGGTACCAAACGTCTTGGAGGACGTAAAAAATGAGTACTAAAAATAAAATCAAACCTGTTTTAGGTGCAGGTTTTAGAGATTTAAGTGGTGATTTTTTAGCGACTAAAAAAAGAATTATCAAAATAATCGAGGAAAATTATATTAAATATGGCTATCAAGAAATTAGCCAACCATCATTAGAGGTTTCATCTCAAATAGGATCATATTTATCTGAAGATGCATCTAATCCGATGAGTGATGTCTTTTTATTTGAAAATAGCAAAGAGTCATTAATGCTTCGTTATGATCTTACATCTCAAATGACGAGATATGTAGCATCTAATTATAGAGACTTACCAAGTATTTTTAAAAATTATAGGATGGGTAATGTATGGAGGCAGGAAAAACCTAGTCCAAATATGCGTTTAAGAGAATTCTTTCAAGCAGATTTTGATATATTGGGAAATTCTAATCAATCACAAATAGATGCTGAAGTTTGTAATTTAATTGCTGATATTTTTTGTCAAATAGGTTTTAAAAAAAATGAATTTAAATTGAACATAACAAATTTAAAAATAATACAAGGATTGTTAATTAATAATTTAAAAATTACTGATCCAAAAAAAATTCAACAAATTTCAAGATCAATAGATAAAAAATCAAGACTAGGTATTAAAGCGGTCAAAGAATTATTAGGCAAAGGCCGTACTGATAATTCAGGAGCCTATACTAAAGGTTGTGAGCTTTCAGACGGGCAAATTGATGAAATTATTAATTTTTTAAAAATTAGCGATTTAAATGAACTTAAATCACTTTCAAAAAATCCACTTTCGGTGGAGGGCATAGACGAAACCTCTAAACTTTTAGATCAATTATCTTATGGTAATTTCTTTGATTTTATTGAGCTATCAATGGATATACAAAGGGGACTTTCCTATTATACTTCTTTCGCAATAGAAACAAATATTCAAAATTTGAAACTAAGTGATGATAAAGGAAAAAAAATAGATATGTCAGCAATTAGTTTAGCGAGTGGCGGAAGATACTCGAAACTTACATCAAGATTTGGAGTGGATATTGATGGATCTGGAGCATCGATAGGATGTGATAGAGTTGCTTTTATTGTTAATCAATTAAAAAATAAAGCTCCATATCAAAATCAAAAGCCCGTAGTTATTTTGGTTTTAGATGAAAAATTTTACCCAAAATATTATGAAATATTAAAAATCTTAAGAGATAATAAGATCAATTCTGAAATTTATCCAGGGGGCAATGCTAAATTACAAAAACAGTTTCAATATTGTGATAAAAATTCAAATCCAATAGCCATAATGATTGGTCAAGAAGAAGTAGATAAGAATCTAACAAAATTTAAAGTAATTCAAGGCGAGAAAGATAAAAATGAATTTTTAGTTACGAAAGAAAAACTAATCGATGAAATCAGAAAATTTATCTAAAATTCTTAAATCTAGAGGTTTTAAGAATATTGAACTTGATAGTATTATTGAAACTAAGCACATTCTCAAAAGATCAGGTGGTAATTTTAGACAATATCTTTTTTCTTTTTACGATCAGAATAACACCGAATATTCGTTAAGGAGTGACCTATCTATAGCCAGTGTATTAAAATTAATAAAGGACAAAACTCAAAATAAAATAAAATGGTCCTATAGTGGTGAAGTTTACCGAAAACAAAACAACAATAAATCTCCCATAATTAAACAGACGGGCTATGAAATATTTAATTCAAAAAATAAGGAAAAAGATGATTATGAGATTATTAAAACTTCTTTAGATATATTTAAAAAATCTAAATTTAAGAGATGTGAATTAAGTCTAAGTAATATTGAGATTTTCAATCTTTTAGTAAGTAAACTCACACCACTTCCTTTAAGATGGAGAGAAAAAATTCAACGTCATTTTTCAAGAGAAATTTATTTTGATCAATTACTAAGAAAGCTTTCTGATAATAAGGATATTAATCCTAAATTAGTTGAACAGGATAAACTATTAGCTGAAAAACTAAAAAAAAAAGATTTAACAAAAAACTATTCTGGAAGATCTTTGAGAGAAATTTTAGAAAGATTTGATCTGAAAAATTACCAAGATCCTAGAAATATTTCGAATAAAAAAAGTGTTAAAATTATAAAAGATTATCTGAGAATTTCTTGCCCTATAGAAAAAGCCCCAAAAATTTTAAATAGTTTTTTCCAAAAAAATAATCTTAATATATTTATAAGTGATGATTATTTTCCTATAAAAAAAAATAATATTAAGAACGTTAAAGTTAATTTTAATCCAAATATAAACAGACAAATAAGCTATTACACTGGAATGACTTTTAACATTAAAGTTAATTTTAATAATAAAAAAGAAATTTTTTTAAGTGGTGGACGATTTGATAATTTAATTAAAGATCTTGGAAATAAGAAAGACTTAAACGCCGTTGGTGCAGCAATTAATAGAGCTATTATCTGATGAAAGAGACAATAACTATTTTAACTTTATCTAAAGGACGCATGAAAGCTGAAGCAGAAAAAGTTTTTAAAAAAAAAAAATTAAAAATAATACGGGAAAGTGAACGATCCTTGATTGGGTCTATTAAAGGATATCCTAATATTCGTGTGCTTTATATGAATGCTACAGAAATTGTAGAAGCATTAGGAAAAGAAATTGGAGATATTGGTATTAGTGGAAAAGATTTGTGGCTTGAAAGTGATCAAAGTATCCAATCTAACATTGCGCTTGCAAAACAATATAATTGGGGAAAATCTGACTTAATCGTTGCGGTAGACACAATGTGGATAGACTGTGTCAATCCCACAGACTTAGAGGATATTTCCTACGAATTTTATCAAAAAAAGAAAAGATTAATGCGTTGTGCAACCAAATTTAAAAACCTTGCTCATAGTTGGTTTAATTCTAAAGGAATTACCCAATATGAATTGATTTCTTCACTCGGCGCCACAGAAGCTGCAAATAAATTAACTGCAGACTTAATAGTAGATTTGAGTACAACTGGGGAGACATTAAGACAAAATAATTTAAAAGTCATTGATACAATCCTAAGTTCTTCTGCTTGTTTATTTTATGCTAAAAAATCTATCAAAAAAAAAGGTGTAAAAAAAATACTTAAATTACTTTCTAAATAGTAAATCAAACCAATAACGAAGTATAATTTTAGCAATATCTAAGTTTCTAATTAAAGCATAGAAAGCAACAAATGTTCCAAGAATAAGTATAATTTTAAATAAAAATAATAAATCCATAATTATTTTAAATCCTTTTGTTGATCATACCATTTTTTTTGTCTTTTTCTTTTGGCATCTAATTTTTCTTTGTTATTTTTTATGGAAGCATATATTTTTTTGTCATAAATTTTACGCTGATTTTTAGACATTTTATTTCTCCATTTAATAGTTGAGGATCTGTTCTTAAGTGTTTCAAAATCTATTTCACCTTTTCGATATTCTTCAACGCTTTCCTCAGTAGAATGATTAAAATGATCTTTTAAATTTCTTACATATGTTCTTCCGGTTTTATAAAATTTAAGAGTTTTTCTATCAGTTTCCTTTCTGGTCATAAGTTTCTTTTGATTTAATTTACCTTCACCTAAAAAGTCTTTTTTTGTCCAACTCCGGGGCTTACTATCAATTATAGCTTGAAGCTCTTTGTCAGTTCTTAATTTCCATTGATTTGTGCCTTTTGGGTTTCTGTTATAATAGTCTTTATTGTTCATTCTAATTAATTATACTTATTTAATATGGAAAAAAAAGATCGTAATCAATGGACTAAAAAATTTAGAGAGCTTGGAAGAAAAAAAGGATCTAATAAAGATTTTGCAAAACTTTATAAAGAAATGAAAACCTTTATGGAAAATAACAAAAAAGAAAAAAAATAATTTTTTTTAATTTTTAAGAGGCAAATTTAAGCTTCATTTCTTCAAGGTACCTATCTAAGCTATCTAGTTGTTCCATTTTCTCTTGATCCTCATTTTTTTCTGCTACAATTTTAAGAGTATCCAATCTAGCTTGTTGTGCAGGAATTTTTATAAATGGACTTGGTTTGTCAGACATATCTAAAATATTTTTAGCTATTCTTTTTTTCACTCTTTTAAAATCTCTCTTTGATAATATTTGACAAAATCCATCCTCTTCACCATCATAGTCATCAAACAATTTCATTTCTGCTAAAACTTTAATATCATTTCTTTTGAAAAGACTAAAAATTCTCTTTTTTTCTTTAGGAGAGTTGTTTTGATTAAATTGGTTCATTAAATTTCGTTCTTCATTACTTATTTCACCAGTCAACGAATATATTTTTTCTTCTGGTTGTAATTCTTCTTGATTGAATTCTTGTCTCTCCTCGTATTGTTCTTGAACAATAGCTCTTATTTTTGCTGCCAACTCTTCTTTATTTTTTTTTAGTAAATTATATCTTTTTTTAATTTCACTCATACCTAGGGCTTTATATTCGTCATCTAATAATGCAAATTCACTATTCATTATTATTGGTGCACGGTTACTTTTACACGTACGGATATATTTTGGACTACTTTTCAAACTTTCTTTTAAACCATCTCTATCTAACTTTAACACGTCTTCAGGATTTTTTCGTAAATCATACAAATAATACCAACCAGGAAAAATAGTATTACCCAAGTACATCCCACAATATATTTTTGCTTTAAAGTAAGCTTCATGCCAACAAAATATCCCTTCTTTAATTTTAGGAAGCACATCTGCTTTTTTTCTTAATGCTATTGATGCATTAAATACCTCGGGAGCTTTTTCAAAAAGTTTTTTTGCAAGATCTTTTGTTGCAATCGTATCATATAAACTATCATGGGCGCCTTTAGTTTCTATACCATTTGCGGATAGCATTGATTGTAAACGAAATGAAGTATTACCTTTTTCATTAAGCTCATAATTAAGCGCACTAGGTGTGAATACACTAGCAGCCCTAATTGCGGGAAGTAGATCAAATTGTTCTTTATTAGTTATATAAGGCCATTTAAGATTGGTATATAAGCTATTTTGAAGAAGTATGTTGTCATAATTCATTGAATTATATCCAACAAAGATAGTTCCTCTTTCGGCTAGAGCTTTGAATCTTTTTTCCCATTCATCTACGAGTTCACTATTAGATAATTTTTCGTTTGCAATTACGTCAACTGGAATATTGTGAGCAAGCATCGCATCAACTTCAAATGCGCGAGATGCTCTAAATCTAGAATTTATCTTCCATTGGTCTACAATTTTAAAATTTTCATCAACTGTTACAGCGGCTACAGAAAGACAAGTTGCTTTTTGTGCAGCACCAGCATCACTTTCACAATCAAAATAAGTAAATAGTGCCATAATTTTAAGCTAATTTTTTTTCTTCTTTGTCCAGTATTAAGTTTTTATAATTATCTTCTTTGAATAATTTCAAACCTGCAATGTTATTAATAAAATCTCTTGTTTCCTCTGAATTCCCATATCTATTTATGAACTGATCTATGTCAAATAAACTAATATTTTTTCCTTTTTTTAATAATTTTCTCATTTCTAGAAGTTGTTCTTCACGCTCTTTTAAAAATTTTTTTTGGAACTCTTCAGTAAAATAAGAATTATTACTTTCTGCTATTAGTTTATCATTGCTAGCTAATTCTTTCCATTTTTTTAATTGTTCTTCTTGTTTTTTCAAGAACCCTGGCACTTCATAATCATCACTCACTTTATTATTCTCTTTGTAGTAAGTTTCATCGATCGTTTTAGAAATTTTTTTAAAATTTTCTTTATTTTGTTGTTCTACATTTTTTTTAGTTTCGCTAATAATTTTCTCTTTCTCTTTTTCTATTTCTGCAACAAGAGCCATTTGTTTTTCATACTCTCTTTTAATTTCATCTATTTCTTTTAGTATTTTTTCATCATCTTCTTTTACTTTTTCTTTTCTGCCGAAGAACCATCTGCTTTTTTGTTTTTTTTCAGCTTCAAAATTAAATTTTCCTGATTTCCAAACTATTTGTCCTCCAATTGTATTATTGTTTTTGAGTTGATTAATTTCTTTACGTCTAATTAAGAATGCACCTTTATTAAAATAATCCATTTTTATTATTTTATAGTCTGTAGGGGAGTAAAATGATGGAATAATTTTAGTTCTTAAATTTTCGCAAATATAAAAAAAATTATTTACTGAATCCATTTGATTTTCAAAATCTGAGAAATCGTTTAGCGAATCTAGTTCTTCTGAGGATAAAATTTCTAAAGTATCTTGATGTTCCTGTTCATATATTTGTTGAACATTAGATATATTTTTTAGCCCTGTTCTATGATAATCTATTTTTTTTAGGAAGTTTTTATAATTTTCAAATTTTTCTGGATAAATTTCTTGAATATAGTTTTCAATTATTAGTTCATCATTTTTTTCAAATACATCAGCGTTAATATTAATTATTGCAAGCGCGTGTCTCTCCAAAGCTGGAATTAACAATTTTTTATTGATATTTAAATCTAATATTTTTTGATCATTAATTATTTCATCAAATCTTTCTGTAGCTCTTTTTCGAGTGTCCCTTAATACAAAATGGTAAATGCTTGATAAAAATTTATATGAGAAGTCTCTAGAGAATTTTAATGGGGATCTAT
Source organism: uncultured Pelagibacteraceae bacterium (assembly GCA_902558225.1). Classification (GTDB taxonomy): domain Bacteria; phylum Pseudomonadota; class Alphaproteobacteria; order Pelagibacterales; family Pelagibacteraceae; genus Pelagibacter. Next base: position 78,800 of record CACEDG010000001.1, read on the forward strand.
AAATAAAGTTTGTTAAAAAGGCATCATTTTCACCCATATTTATTGCACATAGTCTTTGGCTAATGTTGGCTTTCTCCAAGATACTAGAGAGTAATTCACCATTTTTTTGAGTTTCCGGTCTATTATTCTGCATATTCATAAATTATTTTGTCACGATTCATTTTTTATACTTTATATATAGTAAAATGATAATAAAACAAGATATTTTTAATAAAAAACTTTGTCAAATGATAAAAAAATTGTTGACTTTCTATTTTTAGCCTGTTATAAGGCTTTTATGAGCGATTTTAAAGATAAAAAAACGAGGAAAAATAAAAGCAAGATTTTAGAGTTCAAAACCAAGTCATTAAAAGAACAAAAAATAGAAACTAACCAAGATATTTGGAACAAAATGGATTCTTACGCCAAAGAACTTGTTGAGGCGTTTGATGAAAAAACAAATCGAGAAAATATCGACAGGGATCATTGCTTATATTTGTTTCATTACAGGTTAATGCAAAAAATGATGTACAGAATGAGCTACCCAGCTTTTAAATATTATACAAGATCAGTTTCGAGACAATTATTAGAACAGCATAAAGAATTTATGAATTCATTAGATGAATGGACGTCTGATGATGGACAAGACGACTTCGGAAGAAGAATAGAGGCAGATAAAAGTAAAACATTAAACTAAAGGAAAGTAAAAATATGAGACATTTTAAATATATTTTGGAGGAGAGATTACGGTATATGCTTACTTGGCAAAAAGAGTGTTTAGAATATTTTAAGCACCAACAAATTCAAGAAAAAGCAAAATTAAAATACTATCAGCATAGAAGACTAGAGAGCTTATTTTGTGATATTTACTATTTTCCAACTAATGTTTTAAAATTTTTGAAAAGGCAAAGACAAAAAAGAACATTTATCAAAGGATGTACTGAAATAGAAGTTCTAAGAGAGGAAATTGACAAGATTGATAATATTAAAAAAATAGGAGGAAATAATGGAAAATATTAAAAAGTTAAAAGACATAATCTTAGAATTAAATGAGGTGACAGAAGCAGAACATATTAAATCAATAACTTCATCAGTAACAACTTCCTGGGGTGAAGAAATCTGGGATCATGAAAAGATATCTAGAGATATTTTACAAAACGCTAGGGACGGAGTTGTTTCGGCAAAAATGGATATAAATCAAATTAAGATTTCAACAGATGATGATCAAATCAAGGTTTATGCGCCAAACGAATATTGTTTAGAAAAATTATATTATATTGGTTCATCGAAGACTGAACAAGATAATATGATAGGTGCGCATGGGGAAGGTGTAAAAAAATGCCTATCTGATATGGCAAGGATGGGAATTACAAACCCAATAATGATTTCTGGAGACCAATGTCTAATAGTTTCTGTTGGTAAAGAGGTGCCAGGCACAGATGGTCTTAGAGCTTTGGTTTATAATTATTTTAAAATTAATAAGTTAAAAGGTAATTACTTTATTATTAACACATTAGATAAAAAACTTAAAAAAGCATTTCAATTTGGATTAAGAAACTTTTTTTATTCTTCAAATCCATTAATTGGTGAGGTGTTACACTCATATAATGATATAACAATTTACAAATCAAAAACGAAAGATGGGTTTGGTTTTTATAAAGGTTTAAAGAGAGTTGATATTAAAGGAATTCCAGTAATAATCTCTATCGATAAAAAATATGCAGCATTAGAAAAAAAAGTAAAAATAGATCGCGATCGGCAAGCATTTGATGCAAAATTACAAAGTACTTTTTATTCGATATTTGCAAGGAGCGGATTTTATTATGCTGCATTAAGGCACAACCCAGCTGTTCGATATATTTTAGAAAGTTCAAAAGAAATTTGGCCTAAAGGTCATTTGCTTTTAAGTGCCTTGGCCTCAGCTACTTATGGTCGGTTAAAGGATGACAAATCTTTAAAAGATTTGTTTGGCAACAAATATTTAAGTGAAAGTAGATATAATTACTCACGGGAAATTTCTTACGAAGATTGGTTCTCTACGAAGACCCAAAACTTCATTAGAAGTCGTGATAACAAAATGAAAAAAAATAATAAGATAATGCTCCCAAGTTACTTTAATAATTTTGGGGTTATGAGCTCATTAGAGAGCTTTATTAGATCAAAAGCCAATGCAGAAAAAAGAATAAAAAATAAAAAGACTGCTGACTTAACATCTAAAGAACAAGAAGCTATTAATTTTTGTTTTGAGGCAGCCAAAGGAGTAAGTCCCGCTTTTGCAAAACTTTTTAATAATGAAAATGATGAAGATGAATCTTTATATAATTTAAAGTTCAAAAAAATATTTTGTAAAGAATTATTGGGACAAATTAAAAATGATTATGATTATAATTCTAAGATAGTATATTTGCATGCAGATTTATTTAAGCAAAGTTTTGGAAAGATGTTCTCTGTATTTTTGCATGAGCTTAGCCACGCTACAGGTAATGATGATGGTTCCAGAGAATTTTCTGACTGCTTAACTTATCTCATATCAGCTTGTATTGATAATAATGCCGTTGTCAGTAAATATTCTAAACAATGGAATAAATTTATTAATTAGGATATAAATATTTTATGATAATTTCACTTATAATCTCTGTCATTGTATTATCTTTAATTATCGCGGCATTATTGTTGTATTTTTATTATTCTCTTAAAAAAAAAAATACTATTGATCCTAACAATCCTGAAATATTAAATCTAAAAAACGAAAATGATAAGTTACTAGATAAAATTACTATTACCGAAAAATATTTATCTGATTTAAAAAAAGATAAGGAGCAATTAGCATTAAACAAAAAAAGCGTGGAGGATTTTAAAGATCAAAGCAATCTCATACTTAATGAACATAAAAACCAGCATTCAATTTTTAAAAATTTTCATGAAAAATTAGTTGGCGACGCTAAATATCAAGGAAGATTTAATGAAAAGAAACTTCGAAGCTTGCTAGAAAAAAATGGTTTAAGTGAAGAAGATGGTGATTTTGACGAAAGAAAAGGGCATACACTTACTGATCTAGAGACTGGAAATAAAAAAACTGTTAATCCAGATTTTATTATAAATATAAAGGGACCTGTCGCCGATCATATCGTAATTGACTGCAAGGTTTCTTTGAAGAGTTTTCAGGACTTTACAAATGCCAAAGATGAAGCCTCAAGAGAGCTACATTTAAAAAAACATATAGAGTCAGTGAAAACACATATTGAGCAACTCTCTAACAAAGATTATTTAAAAATTCATAATTTAAATTCATTTCAATATGTAGTTTTATTTTTACCATTCGACAGTTGCTATTTGAGTATTCTTGAAAAGTCGGATGATATCTTAGACTTATGCTTTGAAAAAAATATAATGTTAGCTGGGCCAATAAGCATAATGAGTTTAATTTCAACTATTACATCTATTAAAAATCAAGAAAAACAAATATCCCAAATAGACACAATTATTGGAAAAGCTGAAGATATTTTTAATAAATATAATACTCTAAAAAAAAGTTTAAAAACATTAATATCAAGTCATAATACTCATGCAAAATCTTTAACAGAGGTAGTTCGTACCAGCTATGGCTCAAGTCAAGGTTTAGAATCTAAAATTATAAAATTAAAAGATGATCATGGTTTAGATGTAAATCAGATGGTTAAAACCGATGATAAAGATAAGATGGTTAATTTTGTTGAAGATCCTGAAGATATTAATAAACCCAATTGAAATTAAGGAGGTTAAATGAATCAAAAAAATAGTAATCCATATGATTTAAAAACTAAAAAAGACGAGGGCTATTTATATGAGGAAAAGCCTAGTGGTTATTTAGATTCTGATGAATTGATTAATTTTCTTAATAGAAGAAAAATTTTAATTGATAGGACAGATAACCTCCCAAGATTTGCAAATAATAATAATATTATTATGGCAAAATTAAAAAGAGTTGGGAAAGAAGGTTCAACGCCAACGATATATAAAATTCCTACAGACACTAAAATTGAAGAAATATTATTGTCGATGAAAAATAATAATAACTCATTATTAGGTAGGAAAATTTTAGAACAAAAAAAAGAAAAAATATTAGAAATTTTTGATAAAGCACCAAGTGCAGCAGAATATCAAAAAAGGATAGAAGCAGCCGTGGGCGAGAAAGATAAGTCAAAAATAAGAGATGAAAAAAATAGCAAATGTGAAACTAAAACTAGTATTGCAAGAAAAGTTGCACAGTCATTAGGTGTCAATTGTAATCGAAAATTAGTTCAAAGTGTATTAACTAATAGGCGATCTTCTAAACTAGATAAATTAAACAAGATTGGTTAAAGCAAAACAATAAATTTTAATTTTTCTTTTTAATAAATTCAAAAAACTTATGCATATATTTGCAAAGTTCACAATTATTTGTGGCTGCTGGAATTTTATTGGTTTCTAAAAAGTTTTTGATTTCTATAATAGTATCTTCGACCCAATTGTAGTCTCTCATTTCATAGGGAATTAATGCATACTCAAAGTCTAGTTTATTATTGAATGTTTCTTGATCTAAAGTAGCATTTACATATAAAAAATAACTTGTTTGATGAATATCGAGACTTAACTTAGATAAAATCCAGGCATAAATTTCAGCCTGTCTTTTATAACCAATCAAATATGGTGCATCAAAATTCTTTAATCTTTCAAAATTTTCGGTATGTGTTGATTTATAATCAACTATATGAATTTTCTTACTTTGATTATCTTGCCATAGATCATCTACAGAACCAGCTACTACTATGTTTGTTTCTTTATGATGATACCTTGCAGCCTTAAAAGGTTCTCTCCATACATCTAATTCCGGATGACTATAAGGAATAGCATCTATATTACATTCTTCTAAATATTTAGTTTTTTCCTTCTTTTCTCGAGCAATATCGTGTTCAACTTTTAGTAAGTAATCAATACGAGAATTTAAATTATAAGGGAAAGGTTTTGGGCCTTTAATCCCCAGTCGCATATCTAGATAGGCACATCTTTTACACTTTAAATAAAGGTCTATTTTAGAACGAGACATAATAAATGGTTTGTCAGTTTCAGGGTTGTAATTAGACGACCAGGGAAAATTTTTATCCGCAATAAACATATTAAATACTTATATCAAAAATGAAATAACAATCGACAACTATAAAATGTTATAAAATAATTTTGAAATAAATAATTATCTTAATTGACAAATTAAGTTTATAAATTTAATAGATAAATATGATTCATCAGTTTCAAGATTCAGATTGGAAAGACAAAATATCAAAAGAAGAAATTGTTTGTGTCCAATTCTCAGCGTCTTGGTGCGCACCTTGTAAACAACTATCTCCTGTTTTAGAGCAATTGAGTGGAAATTATCCAACTTGCAAATTTTTTTACGGAGACATTGAAGAGGGCGCCATAAACACCGGTAGTGAATTGGGTATACGTGGGGTGCCAAGTACTATTATTTTTCGAAGAGGCGTGGAGGTCGATAGACTAGTTGGTTTCCCTGGTCCAGCTAAAGTAAAAGAATTTTTAGATAACTCAATTTCTAGTAATTGATTTATAGCTGATATTAAATAGAAAGAATTTTATTTCAGTAAATCTTAAAACATTTAAAATCAATTAATAAAAAAAAAAAAGTGAACAAGAATTTTTACTCACCAACAATGCTTACAAAGTTTGTTAATTGTAGGCATATCATTACAAATGAATTTAATGAAAAAACATTAAATTTAAAGAAAACTGAAAAAACAAATTCTGACAAATTAAGATTAGAAAAAGGTTTAATTCATGAATTAAGCTATTTTAAAGAACTAAGTAAAAAATATAAAAAAATAAAAAATATTAAGGATTTGAAGAGCTTATCTAAAAAAGACAAAATCAAAGAAACTATTAAAGCTTTAAAACAAGGATATGAATTAATTTATGGAGGATGGTTAGAGTCTGGAAAATGGAGCGGAGAATTAGATTTTTTAGAAATTAATAAAGATTTAAAATCAAATTTAGGCAATTGGAGTTATGAAGTTACGGATACTAAAAATTCCGCAAGTATAAAAGGGAGTCATATTTATCAAGTAGGTCTATATTGCTTTTTATTGAAAGAGACCCAAGGAATATTACCAAATAATTTTTATATTTTATTAAAAGACAAAAGTAAGCAAGTAATTAAACTTAGAGAAGTTTATGATACTTTTTTATTACATAAAAATTCTTATGAAAACTTTATTTCAAATGAATTGAATAAAACTAAATCTGAAAAATGTGGATTTTGTACGCTGTGTGATTGGGAGCAAGTTTGTTCAGAAGAGTGGATTAAGAATAGACATCTGAATCAAGTTTTAGGAAATAATAAAAAAAATACTAAGAAACTTAAAAAAATGGGTGTCAATAATTATGATGACCTGGCAAAATTAGATCCAAAAACAAAAATAGAAGGATTAAGAGAAGAAGCAAAAGTTAAAATTATAAATCAAGCTAAATTACAAATAGAGGCAGAGAAAAAAGGTTATCCAATATTTAAAATTAATGAAGAAAATCGACATTTAAAAAAAGGGTTTAATTTATTACCTCAACCCTCAGAATGCGACCTGTTCTTTGATATAGAGTCGGTTCAAGACCATGTATTTTCTGGAAAGCTAGAATACCTCTTTGGAGTATTTTATGAGGAGAATGGAAAGAAAATATTCAAACCTTTTTGGGCTCATAATAAAAATGAGGAAAAGCAAAGTGTGATAGATTTTTTTTCATTTACCAATAATCATTTTAAAAAATATCCTAATGCTAAAATTTATCATTACGCCGCTTATGAAATTACAGCGCTTGAGCGCTTGACATCTTTACATAAAGTTCACGGGATTGATTATGATCATTACTTGCATTTAGAGAGATTTGTTGATTTATTTAAGGTGGTAAAACAAGCTATATTTGTTTCTCAAAAAAGTTATTCAATCAAAGAAATAGAAAAATATTATGGGTTTGAAAGAAGCGGAGACATTAAAAAAGGTGATGTTTCAGAGGAGTATTATATTCAATGGATGGAGACAAAAGATAAAAAACTTTTAAACGAAATTGAAGAATATAATAAACAAGACTGTATTAGCACATTTAAGTTAAGAAACTGGTTATTAAAAATAAAGCCAGAAGATACCAAATTCCATGTCCCTCAAAAGGAACATATCGAGCTCAGACCATTTGAAGAAACATTGTTGGAATACCAAAAAAAATTTAATGAATCAAAATTTAAAGATAAACCAATATTAAAATTACTTTCAGATGTGATAGGTTACTATGGACGCGAACAAAAACCCTCCTGGAGATTATTTTTTGACAGGAAAGATTTGTCTGATGAAGAATTAATTGATGATAGAGAATGTATTGGAAACATGAAATTAGTATCTCAATTTGAAGATAAGCGGTCGATTGAATACAAGTACCTTTTCCCTGCACAGGAATATAAGCTCAAAAAGGGAAGAAGTGTTATCATTGCAAATAATAATGATCCAGATAGAGCAGATCATGCGGGTACTATCAAAGAGCTCGACCAAATAAATAGATCTTTGGTGTTAAGGAAAGGTTTTTCTAAAGAAAAAAAACAACTCCCGAGAACATTATCTATAGGCGAAAAGGTTATGGAGCATTCACGTTTTGAGAATCTAAACAAAAATATTTATAATTTTTGTGATAATCTTTTGGAAAATAAAAAAGGTTATGATGCTTTAAAAAGTTTCCTTAAAAGGGATATACCAAATATAAAAGGCATCAAATCGGGTGATAAAATTATTAAGTCAGAAAATTTTCATAAAGAGATACCAAATATAATTTCAAAGTTAAATTCGTCATATATTTTTTTGCAAGGGGGCCCTGGCGCTGGTAAAACATTTCATACTGCTAATGCAATAGTAGAGTTAATAAGAAAGAATAAGAAAATAGCTGTTACAGCAAACTCTCATAAAGTAATACACAATTTATTGGAGAGAATAGAGAGTATAGCGACCGAGCAAGATTTTGACTTTAAAGGCCTTAAAAAAGGAAATCCCAATGATGTTGATAGTTTTTACGATGGAAAATTTATTAAAACAGAGAACAATGAAAAGAAATATATTGATGGATTAAAAGACAATAAGATTTTACTTTATGGAGGAACCAAATATCATTTAGCCTCTTGGTTTTATAGAAGTAAAATTGATTTTCTTTTCATAGAAGAGGCATCCCAATTTTCGTTAGCTGATTGTATCTCGTTAGGTGGGATTGCAACAAATATTGTTTTGGTAGGTGATCAACAACAACTTGGACAACCCACGCAAGCAAGTCATCCTAATTTATCTGGAAGTTCAGTTTTAGAGTATTTACTTGAAGGAAAAGACACAGTACCTCCTGACAGAGGTATATTTTTAACTAGAACTCATCGAATGCACCCCAATATTAATAATTTTATATCTGAAAATTTTTATGAAAATAAACTTTTAACTGATATTTCAGCTAAAAGTAGAAAAGTAAATTATCCAAAAAATTTTTATATAAATAATGATGGTATTCATACTGTTTTAATGAATCATGCAGACTGTAGTCAAACGAGTGAAGAAGAATTTAAAAAAATAGATGAAATTATAAAAAAACTATCAGGTCAAAAATTTATAGACTCAGATAAGACCGAAAGACCTTTATCGATATCAGATTTTTTAATTATTTCTCCGTATAATGCTCAAGTAAATTTTTTATTAGAAAGACTTCCAAACGGCACGCGCTGCGGTACAATTGATAGGTTTCAAGGACAGCAAGCACCAATTACAATAATTAGTATGACAAGTAGTGACGTAGAAAATTTACCAAGAGATAAATCTTTCTTTTTTAATAGAAATAGGTTGAATGTAGCAATTAGTAGAGCTCAGTGCTCAAGTATTGTTTTACTTAATCCTAGATTATTAGAAACACCACCTAAAACATTAGAAGAATTTAAGCTGATAAATAATTTTAATAAATTATTAAAATATACAATTAAATGAAACTAAAATTTGATAAGTTTAAAACTTTTAATTTTCTTTTAGAACTGACCCACACCAGTATAAACTACCCATTACAACAATTATTTTTTTTTCTTTTGAAGTAATACTTTTAAGAGCTTCCTTTATTCCAATAGCAGTTTCAACCTTATAATCCTGTTTAATGGCGATAGACTTTAATTCATCAGCTGTGCAAGAATTTGGTTCATCTGGAATTTTTACAGTAACAATTTTTTTAAATATCCCTTTAAATTCTTTTAAAAATTCTTTCGGGAATTTATTTTTTTGCATCCCCCACACACAATAAATTGGTAAATTTAATGTTTTAAGATAGTTGTATAAATTTTTACCTGAAACATTGGAATGTGCACCATCTAAAAGAATCTTTTCTTTTTTGTTTACAAATTTTCTTAATTTACCTTTAGTTAAATATTGCAATCTACCTTCAAAATAGACCTTAGGAATAGTTTTTTGAATAACAGTTGGTTTGATATTTAAATCCAAGGCTATTTTTATAGATAGACCTAAGTTATCTATTAATCCTTTGCTGTGAATGTAGTTAGACTTAATGGGAATTTTATGTTTGTTATCTTTGTAGAAAATATTTTTTCCTTTATGAATAATTCTCCATTTTGAAGGATAAGTAATATTACTCTCATTTTTTTTTAATATTCCTTTTATTATTCTCAAAGTTTTAGGTTTTTGTTTCCCTATATAGATATTTGTTTGATTACTTAAATATCCTACTTTTTGTCTACAAATTTCATTGATAGTTTTTGGTGATATCCATTCAACATGTTGAAGATTTATATTTGTAGCTGCTTGAACCAAAGGCTTATCAAATAATCGAGTCGAGTCTCCAAAAAACATTAATCCTGCCTCCAAAATATTGTAATCTATCTTTCTTTTTGAGGCAGCTAATACATATATAAGAGTTAAGACTTCAAATAAACTTAAGGTAACATTTAGTTTACTGATCTGTCTTTCATGTTTTTTAATTTCATTTAATGAAATAAATCTATTTTTTAAACATATTCGAGATCGTAGATCAAAAAGGTGTGGGGAAACAAAAGTTGATGTGGATTGTTTATTTGCCTCAATAAAATATTTAAGTGAAGTTAAGCAGCTGAATTTGCCATCAGAGCCAATAATATTTATTGGCCTTTTTAATTTTTTTTCTGGGTTTCCTAAGAGTTTTAAGGCTTTTTTTATTCTTGATAATCCTAAGGTTATTCTACGGCTATATTTTTTTTGGAGGTTTTTATAATAAATTTCTGAACTAATCATTTTAGATTAGGCTTAAGAACTTAAGAAGCTTGTTGAGATCGTGCTGTAAGTGTTGAAGACTCATTATCTTCATTTTCTACAATTTTATTTGTATCTTTTTTTAACAATATAGATAACAAAGTCTCTAAAGTTTTTGCTATATCTTTTCTTTCAACCACAAGATCAACTGCCCCCGTCTTGTCTCTCAAATATTCAGAGGTCTGAAATCCAGTCGGTAAAGCTTCTTTAATGGTTCCTTCTATAACTTTTTTACCAGCAAACGCCACGGTAGCCCGAGGTTCTGCCAAGTTCAGGTCTCCAAGCATTGCATAACTGGCCGTTATGCCGCCTGCAGTTGGATCAGTTAAAACAACAATATATGGTAGCTTCTTCTTTTTTAGTTCATTAATGGCCAATACAGTTCGAGGCATTTGATTTAATGAGATCATTCCTTCTTGCATGCGCATGCCACCACCCGCCGTAAATACCACTAGAGGATTATTATTTTCTATTGCATGTTGTGCCGCCGCTAAGAAGGCCTCTCCTTCCGCACTGGCTATTGATGCCCCTAAGAACGAGAAGTCAGATGCTATAGTGGTTATCCTTATTGATCCTAGCGTACCTGTAGCAACAACCATACTAGAATCTAAACCTGTTTTTTTACGAGCACTTTTTAATCTTTCTTTATATGGTTTTGTATCAACAAATCCCAGCCTATCGTCCTTTGGCACAGGTGTACTAATTATTTCATACTTATCTCCAAATAGAATTTTAAATCTTTGTTTGGGTGAAATTCGCATTGGTTTTTGACAAGTAGGGCAAACAAAAAGATTACGCTCTAATTCTGATTTCAATGAGGGACCTACACAACACGAATACCATGGGCTATTTTCAATATCAGTTTTTTTCAGCCTCTCTTTTATGGCAGTTTTGATCTTTTCACCCGATCGTATAACTTTATTTAACCAATTCATGCATTTAAATTTTTGATTTTAAAACTTTTAACATAATATTTAAATTTTTGGCAGGATTTTGTCTTTTTTTTATTGCATTTGATATTACTTTACAACATGCAGAGCCCACAACTAACCCATTTGTGGCCTTAAAATTTCCTATTGTGTCTTTTGTTATACCGAAACCAATAATTACGTGTTTTTTAGGATTTATACTTTTTATAGTTTTATAGTTATTTAAGATTGTCCTTGCTGTTGATTTTAATTTACCACCAGTGATATTAACATTAGAAACCTGATAGATTAGTTGGTGGCTATCTTTCACTATTAATTTCATTCTTTTTTTCGTAGTTGTTGGTGCAATTAATTGCACAAAACATATAGAATTTTTTTTACATAATTTTGCAAAACTCTTATTATCAGGCCAAGGTAAGTCCACTACAATTAAGCCAGCAACACCAACATTTTTACATTTTTTTATAAATTTTTTTTCACCATAATTATAGATTAATTGATAATAGCCCATAAGTATTAATGGTTTTGAATTTTTTAATTTTTTATACTTTTTGATTAGAGAAAAAGTACTATCAAGTGTTATTCCGTTCTTAATTGCTCTGTAAGAACTATTTTGTATTTCTGGTCCATCTGCTCCTGGGCAATTAAATGCAATTCCCCATTCTGCTATATCTACCGTGTTTGAAATAGATTTTAAAATTTCAAAAGATTTTTTCTTCGTATTATCACCAGCAACAGTAAAAGAGATTAATGCAGGTCTCTTTTCTTTTTTTGTTATTTCAAAAGCTTTATCTATTTCATTTTTCATTTTGGATAATATCCTATTTTACTCTTAATTATCCTAGCGTCTTTAGCACCAGAACCACAATTATTTACAATAATAACTTCATCTTTTTTTAATTTTGGGGCAATTTTTATACATTCTGCCCATGCATGAGCCGGCTCAAGTGACGGTCTTAAGTTTTCATATTTCCAAATTAATTTTAATGCATTTAAGGCTTCTTCATCTGAGCAAGAAGTATATCTTGCTCTTTTTGTATCTTTAAGCATACAATGGAGAGGAGAGACGCCTGGATAATCTAATCCCGCACTGATTGAATGAGTATCCGCAATCTGTCCATTTTTGTTTTGTAAACAGTATTGTGCAGCTCCATGTAAAATAGCAATTTTTGCGTTTGTTGTTAAAGGGGCTGCATATTTTGCCTCAATACCAGTCAGCTTTATATGATTTTTGTTATAGTGGATAAATTCATTCCAAAAACCAATTGCCGAACTTCCCCCACCGACTACATTTAAAAGATGAAGTTTTGGAATTTTTCCAAACTCTTTTATCACTTGTGATTTTAACTCTCTTGATATCTGTGATGTCGACCAGGCGCATATTTTTAAAAAGACGTTTGCGCCTATCGCAGATCCAACTGCTAAATGTGTGGTTTGGCAGTTACTTACGTAAAATCTCATGCACTCAGAAACAGCATCAACAAGAGTACGTGAACCAGTGTCAACAGGGACAACTTCCGCTCCAGCCTTCTTCATAAACGAGACGTTCAAGGCTTGGCGTGATATGTCCTTAGTTCCCATAAAAATTTTAGCTTTCAATTTCATTTCTTTAGCAGCCATTGCTAAATTTTTACCAAACATCCCTGCGCCCGTGTCCCCTGCCAAAAATTTTTTGCCTGACTCTTTACAAATAAGAGCATTAACTGTTGCATGATAGGCCTTATGCGCATCGCCATTTATTGCAGAAACATCTTTGCACCAAATTTCTGCTCCTCCAAGATATTTTGTTAAGTTCTCTAATTTGAAAAAAGGTGTTTGACCCCCAAGGTAATATTTAAAGTATTTATCTCTTTTCTTTAAAAATTTTTTATTTTTTCTTAATTTTTCAAACAATTTAGATAAATCTTCGATAGGTTTAATCGCTGTTTCAGCAACAAAATTTCCACCAAACTTATTTAGATAAAATCCTCTGTTATTATGTTGATCAATAAGTTGAATATTTTTTTTAAGTTTCATAATTTATTTGTTTAATATTATTTAAAAAAAAATCTATTTTAGAAATATCTTTTAACCCAGAGCTTTCTAACCCACCAGAAATATCAATAATATCTGCTATTTTTGAGAATTTTTCAAGATTATCATCAAAACTAATATTTCCTGCTAGCATTACCTCTTTATCAAAGTGAATATTTTCTATTAGCGAGTGATCAAATGACATGCTTTTTTCATAACCTTTGCTATCAAATAAATAAATATCACTTATATCTTTGAATAATTCATATCGATAAATATCTTTCTTATTTTCAATAGTAAATGCTGTAATAATTTTTTTGTTATATTCTTTCTTTATAAATTTTACTCTGTCAGGACTACAGTCATAAAGTTGATAATAATCAAAAGGTAAATTTTTTATTTCTTCAAGTATTTTATGATTAGGATTTACTAGTACAGCCACATAAAAAGATTTTTTTTTGGGAATTCTTAATAATTCTTTAATCTTTTTTAAATCAACATATCTTTTAGATTTAGGATAATTGACTATAAATCCAATAAATTGTGGTGAGTTAATATGGTTTATTATATAACTTAATGTTTTGGAATCTGAGACCCCACAAATCTTTGATTTAAGAATCATTGTTTTAAATGATCAATCAATTTAATTATATTTTTTTTTATGTTTCCCTGGCCAGTTATGCTTCGTCCAATCACTAACCAGTCCGCACCATTTTTGAAGGCTTGTTTAGGAGTTAAAACTCTTTTTTGATCATTAGTTTTTGACTCTAATCTTATTCCAGGAGTAATAATTTCTTTCTTAAATACTTTTTTAACTATTTTTACTTCTTGTGCACTACACACTATTGCATCTAACTTAGCTTTTTTTGCTAGCCTTGCTTGATGTAGAACCAATTTTTTTACATCTTTATTAAATCCAATTTCCTTCAATCCTTGATTATCTAAAGAGGTGAGGATGCTCACGCCCACTAGTCGTATTGAACCTGAAACTTTTTTTGCAGCTTTAAGTGCTTCTAAACCTGCACTAATATGAATAGTCAAATAATTTATATTCAAATCTTTCACTGCTTTCACTGCTGATGCACACGTGTTTGGAATATCATGAAGTTTTAAGTCTGCAAAAACTATCTTATTCTTTAATTTTGATAAGAATTTTCTTCCGTATTTTGAATTTAAAAACTCTAACCCGAACTTATATCCAATCTTTAACTTTGTATTTTGTGTTTCTTTTATTATTTTTTTAATTTTAGCAATATTTCTACTATCACAAGCAATAAATATCTTATTTATTTTATTCTTCTTCATCATTTATTTTTTTAAATAAGTCTTTAGAGCACTTCCACACGATTACTTTTTTCTCTGGCGTATTCACTTTCTGATTTGTACGTGGATTTCTAGAGATCCTAGCCTTTTGAGTTTTGGCAAAAAAAACCCCGAACGACCTCAGCTCGACCCGTTCATTTCTTTTGAGAGTTTTTTTAATTTCCTCTATTATAATATTTATTAGTTTTTCGTGGTCTTTTTGAAAAATGTTGGGATAACTTTTTGAGAGTTGTTTTATAAGCTTTGATTTTACTGTAGCCAAGTTTGTTTACTTATTATTCTTTCTTATTTTTATTTTTTTTATCTCCTAATTTTTCAGTCAAAGATGAAAATTTTTCAGACAAAGATTTAAAAGGAAGATTCTTTCCACTCAAAGGACTTGAAAATTTAGTCACAGCTTCCTTATTTTGTAATTCCTCTAATAATTTAATACTTAAACTTACTTTTCTTTTCTCCAATGATATATCAGCAATGCAACAATCTATACGATCCCCATCAACGAAACGTGAAACACGACAATCAGCTGGGTTTATAGCAATCTGGGATTTTTTGATAAATAAATTGATTTCACAACCTCCCTCTGGTCTGACAGTTAGTCCTTTATTATCTTTGCTCACTATTTTTACGGTTAGAACTTGATTAATTTTTTTATCCTTAAACCAGTCATATGGGTCAGCCTTAGTTTCACGATGACCGCAACGAATCTTCTGTTCTGAAGAATTTACCTCTAATACCTTAACCAAGATCTTATCATTTTTTTTATACTTATTTAATTCCTCTTCGCCGTTATTTAAATACGATAAATTATTGGCATGGAGAAACATTTGAGCCTCTGTGTCTTTGAATTTTACAAATAATGCATATTCATTTTTACTTATGACTTCAGCTTCATCGATAGTGCCAATAGGATATTTAGATTCGAAGACATCATAAGGGCTATCAAAAGTTTTTTTATAGCTTATCGCAATTTTCCTATTTTCCTTATCTATATTTGTAATTATACAGAAAATCTTTTGGCCCACCTTAAACATTTTTTTTGCAGACGCATTTTTATTTGTGTGTGAGAGCTCCGTGTTATGCAACAAAGAAATCAACCCTGGTTTTAATGAGCAAAACGCACCAAATTCAGTGATCTTATCTATCGTTACTTCGTGTTTTGAATTTATTTGATAGTTGTCGATATCGTCAAACGGATCTGGGAACATTTTTTTACGCGACACCCCGATCTGGAGTTTGTCAATGTCAACGCTAATCACCTTCACATCGTATAACTTTCCAACTTCAAATACCTCATCAACATGATTTATCCTCGAGTAGCTTGCCTCATGAATATGACAGAGAACATCTAGCTCGCCGTTGACAGTTAAAAAAGCACCAAAGGAATTTAAACTTTTACATTCTGCATTTTTTATGATCATTCCTTCTTTGTATTTGGATATTAATTTTGATCTGTCTTCTTTTTTAAAGGAAGAGATTATTTCTTTTCTTGATACGCATGCATTTCCAAATCGGCGACCACCCCCCAGCCGTTTTAAAGGCCGGGGGGCGCCGCCCCACGCAATTTATCCAATTTTATGATTGCAAATTTTTGTGGAACATTCATAAGTTTTGAAATGTCCTTAATCGGTGAAATGTCCACCTGTGAACCCGGCAAGAAGGCCAGACTTCCAGTCTCTACATGCTCGACAATAAAACCGCCTTTCACACGCTGTTTTATGATACCGTTAATTGGCTCATTTTTTTCATAGTGAGAAACGATAGAGTCCCACCCTTTTATTTTTTGTGCTTTGGTTGCGCTTACAACTATCTCGCCCGTTTTAGGATGCTCAATCTTCTCTAGCAGTACCGGAATTATTTCACCCAACTTAATTTTTTCACCTAAACCTAAGGATTGTAATTCCCTAATGTCTAAAACTGGTTCAGATTTTAATTCTGGACAATGCAAAAATACATATTTGTCTGTTATTTTGTTTATTTTGCCTTCTATAATTTTACCCTCTTCTATTTTTGTTTTGGAAAGCTGGCTTTTCAACAATTCATGAAACTCTTTTGACGCTGGAGTTGATAGGTCTTCCTTATAAATTTCCATATTTTTTTTTAATTCTTTCTTTTACTAAATTAATAAGTTTTTTCTCCATTTGTTTAATTGTTAATTTAGTGGTGTCGACTAATACAGCATTTTTAAGCTTTATCAAGGGACTTATTTTTCTATTTCTGTCATCTTTATCTCTTAGATAAAGAGCTTTTTCGACTTGATTTAAGGTAATTTTTTTGTTTTGAGCCTTGAATTCTTTAAATCGCCTTCTTGCCTTCGCTTTAGGAGAACAAGTAAAAAAAAGCTTAAGATCTGCTTTAGACCCTAAAATTTTAGATCCAATATCTCGTCCTTCAATTATCAATAAATTGGAATTTTTTATAAAGTTTTTTTGAAAACTCATTAGTGCTTTTCTTACAAAAGGTTTTTTTGCGATAATTGATGAAAGTTTCGTTACTTTAGGACTGTAAAGTTTTTTATTATTTAAATTGTTTAATTTTATAGTTTTAGCAATTTTATTTACAAATTTTACATTATACTTACATTTATTTTCTAATATTTTTAAAGCACAAAATCTGTATAAAGCTCCGCTTGAAAGAAATTTCATTTTAAATTTTTTAGCGATTAATTTTCCTCCTGTAGTTTTCCCTGATGCACTACTTCCATCAGCAGCAATTTTAAATTCAATATTGTTTTTTAATTTTCTCAATTTATTTTTGCCCCTACTTTTTTTAATATTTTTAGAAAATTTGGAAAAGAACTATTAATACTTTCTTTATCTTTTATGGCCCAGGATCCTCCAAATGACAAAGCTGCTATTACACTTGTCATAAAAACTCTATGGTCTTTTAAAAAATCTTTCATTACAATCTTTTTATTTATATTTAGGTTTGGATTACCAAAAATCTTAATAGAGTCTTTCGTAATAATAGTTTTAACACCCATTTTGTTTAAAATTTTTGAACCTAATTTAAGTCTTGGACTTTCCTTTTTATCTAATTCTCCTAGGTTCTTGAAATAGGATACACCCGAAGCTTTCGCAGCATAAACAAATAGCAGAAGAAACTCATCTATTGTAGAGCTATTAAGCCTTGAAGGACAATTTATTGGTTTAATTGTTTGAGAACTTTTAACAAAAATATCTGCAATCTTTTCCCCTTTATAGATTTTTCGATTCTTAAAAAAAATCTTTGCACCCATTTTTTTAAGTATAGTAATCATACCAGTTCTAGAAGGATTTATATTTACATTCTTGATAAGTAATGACGAATTTTTTGTTAAAGATGTAAGTATTATAAAAAAAGCACAAGAACTTAAATCAGACGGAATTTCGTAATTTAATGGATCAATTTTCTTTATTTTACTTATCTCAATAAAATCAAAATTTTTCTTACGTTTTAATTTAATCGGTAATTTAAGGTGTTTAAATAAAAGCTCGGTATGATCTCGACTTCGATTAGCCCTTAATATTGTTTTACCATTTATTTTAGAACCTGCAAAAATAATTGCGCTTTTTACTTGTGCACTTCCTCGGTCTTCAAAATATTTAATAGGTTTTAAATTATTAGAACCAGTAATAGTAAGGGGAAGACTAAAATTATTTTTTAGTTTTAAGCTTGCCCCAAATTCCCTCAAAGGTTTTGCAATTCTTTCAAAGTCTCTTTTAGACAAGCTTCTATCCCCAATAATTTTTATTGGAAATGGCGTGTCCACTAAAAGACCAGATATTAATCTTCCAAGAGTACCACTATTTGCAGCATCGATTATGATTCCTTTTCTATATTTATATCCATTAACACCAACTCCGTATATTTTACAAAAATTTTTTTTTATTTTTACTTTTACTCCAAGTTTTTTTACTGCTTTTATAGCTGCAATGACATCGTCTGATAAAAGCAAGTTTTTTGCTGTAGAAATACCATTTGCAAGAGATGAGATTAGAACCCATCTTATACTAATACTTTTATCACCTGGAATATTTACTTGTTTATTAAATTTTTTAATTTTTTTTTTTATTATAGTAACTTGAGACATTTTTTAAAAAATTTAATTAAACTTAAAGCTTGAACCAAAATATGCATTTTTGGCTTCTATGTTGTGTACCAAATTTGATGGGGTGTCTTGTGCTACTATTTTTCCATTACTCAATATCATTGCAGAATCCACACAAGCTAAGAGTGCATGAGCTTGATGATCTGAAATTATTATAGTTATTTGATTCTCTTGTTGCAATGTAACAATTATTTCTTGCAGCATTTGAATAGTGAGAACGTCAAGAGCAGCAAATGGCTCATCGAGGAGTAAAACTTTTGGTTGGCTTAATAAAGCTAAACCGAGGACCAACTTACGTTTTTGCCCGCCAGACAATTGTTTAGCCTTTATATCTCTTAAGTTATCAAGTTCAAATCTTGATATGACGTAATCTATTCTTTCCGATCTAAGATTTTTGTCATTAATCGTAATCTCACTTATTGCCCTAAGATTATCAATTAAAGATAAATCATTTAGGAATCCGCCCCACTGAGGGCAAAACCCACATCTAAATTTTTTAGTTCTTAAATAGACGGGAATATTATTTACTTCTGTATTGTTAATTTTTATAATACCTGAATTTGGGGAAATTAAACCTGTTAATAAATTAAAAATAGTTGATTTCCCAACGCCATTGGGGCCAAGCATTCCAAATATTTGTCCTTCATTAACTTTAAAGCTTATATTATCTAAAATAAGTCTACTACTGTATGAAAGTGAAACATTTTGAAATTCGATAATTGAATTAGTTTGTTTAAAAGACTTAATTCGAAATTTTTTGATTACTGCCATACTACTCTTTACTTTTAATATTTATTTTTTTTAAACCATCATGCATATAAATTTTAGTATTTTTAGTTTCAATATCCATTTCTATTACATCAGCCAATAGAGTGTTCTTAGAGTTAGAATACTTAACATTTTTTGTTATTATCATAGAATTTCTTGAAATTGAAAAGTCCAAATATTCTCCAATAATTTCATTTTCTAAATAATTAATTATTACATTTTTTGAAAAAATAGTATCAAAATTATTGGTATTATATTTGCCAAAATTAGAGCTTATTAAAACGGAGTCTCCGTCAACTAGTTTAATTGTTGCGTTAACTTTTGTTAAAAAGATAACATTACTGTCTGATGCATCTATTTCACCTTTTTTAGCGATAATTATATATTCATTTCCATTAACATCCTTGGATGAATAGCTCACATTTTCAATGATATTAAGAGAATAGGAACTTTCTTGATTTTCTTCTTTGATCAGAGGTTCTTCAATTTTACTTCCGTCTTTAAAAAAAAAATAAAGAATAATAAAAAAGAAAAAAATAACAATAAAACCCACCACTAAATTTTTTTTTTTCATTAAGAAATATTTGATTGTAATATGGTGTGGATATGAATTACCCCAATTGTCTTTAATTTATTTTTTTTGTTATAGACACATAATGAAGTGATTTTTTTAGCATTCATAATTGATAATGCTTTAACCGCTAACTCATTTTTATCAATTCCGATGGGATTTTTTGTCATTATATCTTTTACTGATATGTTGTTAAGATTATGATTTTTCTGACTTAGTCTTCTAATATCTCCATCTGATAAAAAACCTTTAGTAAGTTTTTTTTTATCTCTTACTATTAAGAAACCCAATTTTTTAGAACTTAAAACTTTTAATGCATCTTTTATATTTAAATTTTCATTTACAAAAGGAATTGCATTATCTTTTAGCATAATATCCTCAACTGTTTTTAGTTGTGTGCCTAAACTTCCAGCTGGATGAATTTTTTTAAAGTCTTTTTTGTTAAACTTTCTTTGCTTCATTGTTGCAATAGCCAAAGCGTCACCTAAAGCTAACTGAGAGGTTGTGCTAGAAGTTGGAATAATGTTTGCCGCTTCGATTGCATTAGGTATCAAAAGTTTTATATCCGCCGATCTATAAAGAAGAGAGTTTTTTTTTGAGACTATTCCTATAAGTAAAATTTTATTTCTGTTAGCAAATTGAATTATATTTTTTAATTCATTTGTTTCTCCTGAATTACTTATTAGAATTAAAATATCTTTCTTTGAAATACTACCCAAGTCACCATGCGATGAGTCGCTTGCTGAAAGATAAAAAGAGGGAGTACCAACAGATGACAAAGTTGAAGCAACTTTATTTGCAATTAAACCGCTTTTTCCAACACCACATAAAATAACTTTTGACTGACATCTCAATATTTGTTCAACTGCTGAATTGAATGATTCATTGATATTATTTTTTAATTTAGTAAGTGCTTTGATTTCTAAATCAATTACTTCTTTAGCAATTTTAATGTATTTTTTCTTTTTCATTTAATGAGAAAATATATCGTCCTTAAACTCCTTCAAATCAAGTTCTATTCTAGTGTATAGGAATTTTATACATTCTTGATATAAATCCATTCTTTTCTCTCTTTCTAAAATTTTATCTAATTCAGAGTGAATTTTATGGAGGTAAATTACATCATTCGCGCAATATCTTAGTTGACCTTGAGAAAGGTCCCCACCAAAGTCGGATGTTTGAAATTGTTTACTAACATCTACATTAGCAAATTCTTTTATTAATGTTTTTAATGAATGGCTATCTGAAAAAGTACGTGCAAGTTTAGATTTTATTTTGGAACACGCAATATTATTCACATCTGTTTTGAGATAATATTTAATGTGGGCTAAATCGCTCCGAGCAAAGTGAAAAAGTTTTTTAATATTTTTATCAGCTAGAACTTTAACTAAATTTGGAGCATTATAGCTATCCCTGTCCAACTGAACAATGTGAGCATCAGAATTTCCAGATGAAACTTGTATTAAACACAGAGGATCACGTCTGACATTTAGACCCATAAATTCACAATCAACTGCTAGTGTTGTATTTTCGATATTTATATTCTCTGGCAAATCGCCTTTATGCAACTCAATCTTTGTATTCATTTTTAATTCATATATAACAGAAAAAAAATGAAAGCAAAAAATGTTTTAATTTGGGGAGGTTCTGGCCAAATAGGAAGACATCTTATAAGAAAGTTAACAAAAAATCAGTACAGAGTCACCGTAGTTACGCGAAATATTCATCAAAAGGGCCTATTAATTAAAAGTCAAGGCAATCAGGGCTGGATTAATATTGTAGAGGCAAATATTTTTGATGAAAAAAAAATTAGAGCTCTTTTTAAAGAAGCAGATATTTGCGTTAATTTGATAGGTATTTTATATGAAAAAAAAGGAAGCTCATTTCAAAATATTCATAGTTTATTTCCATCAATATTATCTAAATTAGCAAAGGAATATGGTCTAAAAAAATTTGTACATTTATCTGCTCTAGGAATTGATCAAGCAATAGACTCCAAATATGCCACAAGTAAATTAGAGGGTGAGATAAATATTTTGAAAAATTTTTCAAATGCAACTATCTTAAGACCCTCAATTGTTTATAGTTCATCAGATCAATTTTCATGTAACCTAATGACTTTGCTAAGTAGATTGCCACTGTTCCCACTTTATTATTCTGGTAAGACAAAATTTATGCCAATTCATTGTTCGGATCTCACTGACATAATTTGTGAGATCATTTTTAAAAATCAGAATTTAAATGTAATTGAGTGTGTAGGTCCAGAAACTATGAGTTTTAAAGAAATATTGGAAAAATTGCTCACTTTAATTGATAAAAAAAGATTGTTATTACCCTTTCCTTTACCCATAGCTATTTTCACTGCCAAAATTTTTCAATTACTCCCAAACCCTCTTTTAACCCATGATCAGCTTAAATTACTAAAGTATGACAACATTGTTTCTGGAAAATATAAAACCAATTTTGATATTGGTGTACCAAGTACAAAATTTTTTGATGAAGAAGTTAAAAAATACTGTCATATGTGGAAGGATGGTGGTCAATTTTCTAAATAATAAAAAAAATCTTGTTCAGATTTTATATATATGATTAAGCTGAGCCAATTTTTTTTCCTATAAATTCTGGTACTTCATCTTTTTCAGTAATTTCGTCTTTTTTAACTTTAGAGTCACGACTTTGATACGAGTATAAAAGATGCAATTTACAATAGCTGAAATCTTTTAATGAAGTTCTTCCACAAAAATAAAAACCTTTTTCATTGGGATGTCCTATTGGATATTTGCAATCGTTATCTGTTAACTCCTCTAATTGTTTTGGATTTTCAGGCTCAAAGTCTTTATCAATTAATAATGATTTAAATCTACTCCTTCTTCCTTTTATTAATTTATTATCTTTATTTCCCACTGAATTATTAAAATTTTCATTAGATGTCACTTTTCGAGCTTTGATTTTTGCTGAGAGATTTAGTCTATGAGCTTTTCCTTTTGTTTGCGCTATGCCCCTCTAAAGTTAGAGGGGCAAAATGCGCCCAATGACGGCATTACGCGAGATGCCGCCAATAATCTCCGCTATTTGAGAGGCTGTGTTTCCTTTGCCCCATAATTCTTTTAATTTTGCAACTTTTTCTTCAGTCCAACTCATTTTAATTCTATATAATGTGTTATAAATAATTTTTAACACAATATAATGATAAATGTTTTATATAAACAAGTGGTTATTTGGAGTTATCAACATCAATTTAGTAGAAAGTATTGCAGAGATGTTCAATCCTGACTTGTATAAAATATTTTTATTTATACAAGGTTTTAAAGAATAAAAAATATGAGCTATTTAGCAAAAAATTATAACAGAAAAAAAATTTCCTTTGTAAGAGGTAAGGGGTCATATCTTTATTCAACTGATGGAAAAAAATATCTCGACCTCGTCGCTGGTATAGCCGTTTGCTCCTTGGGTCATGCTCATCCAAAATTGATTCAAACAATTAAGGATCAATCAAAGAAATTATGGCATGTTTCAAATGCTTTTCAAATCCCAGAGGGAGAAAAATTAGCTAAAAAGTTATGCCAAAAAACATTTGCAGATTATGTAATGTATGTTAACTCAGGAGCGGAAGCCACTGAGGCCGCCATTAAGGTCGCTAGAAGATATTTTTACTCAATAGGGAAACCTCAAAAGAATAGAATTCTTTGTGTAAAAAATTCGTTTCATGGAAGAACCATTGCTGCAATTTTTGCGAGTGGATCAAAAAAAATGACAGAGGGTTTTGGACCTAAAGTTCCTGGATTTGACCATTTTTCATTCGGAGACCATAAATCTTTAAAAAGAAAAATTACTAAAAACACAGCAGCCATAATGGTTGAACCAATCATGGGGGAAGGTGGCATTAACGTGATACCTGACTTTTGCTTAAGAGAATTAAGAAAATTATGTAACAAGAAAAAAATATTACTTATTTTAGATGAAGTGCAATGTGGAATTTCTCGATCAGGTGATTTTTTCGCGTTTGAGCAATCAAAAGTAAAACCTGATATAGTTCCAATTGCTAAAGGTATTGGAGGTGGATTTCCAATTGGAGCAGTTCTTATGAACAAAAAAGTTGCTGCAGCCATGACACCGGGCACACATGGCTCCACTTTTGGAGGAAACCCTTTGGCAATGGCAATTGGAAACACTGTAATGGATATAGTTTCTACTAAGCAATTTTTAAATAATGTAAAAAAATCTTCTAAATATTTTTTTTCTAATTTGCATAAACTAAAAGATAAATACCCTAAAATTATTAAAGAAATAAGAGGAAGAGGATTATTAATTGGAATTCAACTTTATAAAGATCAATCTAATTTTATCAAAAAATTGATGGATAATAAATTATTAACAATAAGAGCGGCTGATCAAGTTGTACGTATTTTACCTCCACTAAATGTTAAAAAAAAAGAAATAGATCAAGCACTTAAGATTATCAATAAAGTTTGTGCAGAACTTAAATAGAATGAGACATTTTATTAATTTAAAAGATATTCCAGCAAAAGATCTTAGAAGAATTTTAATTGACGCAAAAAAAAGAAAAAAAGCAAGAAAGAAACTTAATAATCTTGACCCTGATAAAGGTTCACCTTTAAAAGGAAAATTATTGATACAAATGTTTGAAAAATCGAGTTTAAGAACTCGATTATCCTTTTTTTTAGCTATCTCTCAACTCTCAGGAAGAACTTTAACATTGAGACCAGATGAACTGCATTTATCTAAAGGAGGTGAAAGTATTGAAGATACCGCTAAAATATTGTCAAGTTTTGGTGATGCTTTCATGTTAAGAACCGATAATGATAAAAAGTTGGAGGAATTTAAAAAACACTTAACAATTCCAATTATTAATGGATTAAGTCCGTCCTCTCACCCAACACAAATCTTATCAGATGTATTTACAGTTGAGGAAATTAAAAAAAAACCAATATCTAAATTAAATATTAGTTGGATTGGAGACTCAAATAATGTTTTAAATTCTTTAATTGCTGCCTCAATTAAATTCTCTTTTGAATTAAAAGTTGGTTGTCCAAAAAAATATCAACCTAATAAAAGCACAATGAATTACATCAAAAAAAATAAAAATAAAATAACGATTTATAATGATCCAAAAAAAGCAGTTGAAGGAGCTGATGTAATTTTTTCAGACAAAGTAATATCAATGAATGATAAAGTTAATAAAAAAAGAAAATTAAGAGATTTTAAAAACTTTAAGATTAGTAAAAATCTTCTGAAAAAATGTCCAAGAGCTATATTTTTGCACTGTCTTCCCAGAGGCAGTGAGGTTGATGAAAATGTTTTTAAGAGCAAACAGTCAAGAGTTTGGTTACAGGCTCTAAATAGAATTCACGTACAAAAATCAATACTACTTTATTGTCTTGGAAAATTAAGGTAAAGGTAGCGGGTTATCAGAGTTCTGGTTTAAGTATAAAATAACAGATGCTCTGTCTCTCTCTTTTCTTAAACCTGCGAATGACATTTTTGTGCCTTTAATCCATTTTGCTGGTTTTATTAAATAGCCATTTAATTCTTCAAAAGTCCATTCTTTTTCGTAAGCTGAGAGAGCTTTTGAATATTTATAATCATCTATAGCACCAACTTTTCTTCCTACCACATTATAAAGTGCTGGACCGATATTATTCTTTCCACCTTTTACGATTGAGTGACAAGCAGCACATTTCTTAAAAACTTTCTCACCATGAGCAAGATCTCCTAAAGCCATTAACGAGGAAATATCAATTTTATCCTCTGTTGTCTCTGAACTAGATTTTGTGCTTGTATTTACAGCACTATCTACTTCAACTGCATAACCAGGTGCTTTAGGCTTTTCAACATAAAATATGATGTCAGAAAGCTTTCCAATACCAATTATAAGAAGTGCCACCATTAAAATAGCAGCAACTATTTTGTTTATTTCGAAAGAATCCATATTTATAAAAAATTTATTTGAACGTATAACACTATAAATTTGAAATTGCTCATATATTTTGATGTACAATTTTGCCTCTGTTTATATTGTGATCATAGTAAAAAAAAATAATGAAAACTTTGGTAATAATTCCTTCTAGATTGTCTGCCCAGAGATTGCCCGGTAAACCCTTAATCAAAATTAAAGGATTATCAATTATTTCACACGTTTTTAAAAAGGCAGAGGAAGCAAATATTGGAGAGGTAATAGTTGCAGCAGAAGATCAAGAGATAGTAGATGATGTTAAACAAAATGGTGGACAGGCAATTTTAACAAAAAATGACCATAAAACTGGTACTGACAGGATTTATGAGGTGTTTCAAAAAACCAATTCCTCAAATATTGATTTAGTAATGAATCTTCAAGGTGATGAACCCTTAATGAGTATAGATGATATTAGAAACTTGAATAATAAGATGATTGAAAGTTCCTCAAAATTAGGAACTTTAGCTTCTAAAATTCAAAACAAAACTGTTTTGCAAAACTCTAATGTAGTAAAGGTTTTGACTAAAGAAAATTTGAATGAAGCAAATTTTCCAGAAGCATTAAATTTTATGAGAAATATTACTGAAGAAAAAAAAAATATTTATCATCATTTAGGCATATATTCTTATAACAAAGATACTCTTGAGAAATTTGTTTCTTTAAATCAATCTACTAATGAGATCAAAAATAAGCTTGAGCAACTTAGAGCGTTAGATAATAATATAAAAATTAATGTTGCTTTTGCAAAGTTTGCCCCTATAGGTGTAGATACAAAAGAGGATTTGGAAGAAGTAAAAAAAATAATGGAATATAAGTCTTAATGAGTAAAATTTATTTTCAAGGTACATTTGGAGCCTATTCACATTTAGCAGCATTATCAATTTTTAAAAATGCTGAAATTATTCCATGTAAAACTTTTGATGAATGTTTTTTAAAAGCTTCAAATGATGATAATTCAAAAATCATTATTCCAGAGTCAAATAGAATTACGGGTAATATAGGAATTGAATATTTAATCTTTAAATATAGACTAAATATTTATTCTGAATATTTTCAAAAAATTGAACATAATTTATTAGGTTTACCCGGAACAAAAATTTCAGACATAAAGCATGTTTACTCCCATGGACAAGCACTTTCTCAATGTTCTAAATTTATTAAATCAAATAGCTTAATTGAACACGTGAGAGCTGATACAGCTGGTTCAGCAGAGATGGTCTCAAAAGAAAAAGATAAATCAAAAGCCGCAATAGCATCATCATTAAGTGCTAAGACTTATAATTTAGAAATAATAAAAAAAAATGTTGAAAATGAGAAAGGTAATCTCACAAGGTTTTTAGTTATGGGAAAGAAAATTTCTCAACCAGAATTTATCAATAAAAAATATGTCACATCTTTTTTATTCAAATTAAAAAATAAAAAAGCCGCTTTATATTCTGCTCTAGGGGGTTTTGCTATTAACGGAGTTAATTTAACAAAATTGCAAAGTTATCCAGAAAAAAATACATTCGATTCTTTCTTTTTTCTGTGTGATTTAGATGGACATATTGAGGATACAAAAGTTCAAAAATCTTTAGAGGAATTAGGTCTGCATTGTCAAGATTTTCACGTTCTAGGTGTTTTTGAAGCCGACAAGCATAGAGAAAAATAATTGATAAACTTTTCTTGTGGAATAGAAATTTTTACTGCTATAATAGTTACGGAGGCTAGAGGTGGGTGCTGCTTTAACCCGATCAGATCTTAACGGAAGCAGTCGTAGAGACAGTTATTCAGGTTCTAGTCTCCTGTAAATTGTATGAATAATAATAAAAAAGTATTAGCTTTAAAATATAGACCTCAAAATTTTGAAGATCTTATAGGTCAAGAAATTGTGGCTGAAACTATTAAGAACTCAATTAAATCTAATAAAATTCCTAACGCCTACTTGTTTACTGGGATAAGAGGAGTTGGAAAAACTACAATTGCTAGAATAGTAGCTAAATCTCTTAATTGTTTAAACGGTTTTGAAAACAATTGTAAAGCTAGGTGCGAAAATTGTGATGCCATCACAAACTCAAGCCATATTGATGTTTTGGAGATGGACGCGGCTAGTAAAACAAGTATTGATGACGTAAGGGAATTGATTGAATTTTCAAGATATGGACCAACTTCATCTAAATATAAGATATTTATAATAGATGAGGTGCATATGTTAAGCAAACAAGCCTTTAATGGCTTATTAAAAACATTGGAAGAGCCTCCGGAATACTTAAAATTTATTTTTGCTACAACAGAAATTAAGAAAATTCCGATTACAGTAGTATCGAGATGTCAGCGATTTGACTTATCAAGAGTCAAATCATTTGAACTTTTTCAATTTATAAAAAAAATTAAAGACAAAGAGATGGGTAAAATAAATGATGATGCATTGAAATTAATCGTTAAATTATCTGAAGGCTCTGTAAGAGATGCCCTATCGTTATTGGATAGAGCTTTATTAAGTTTAGATAAAGATACTGAAATGGATCTAAAAAAAGCTCAAAAAATTTTCGGGTATTTTGAAAAGTCACAATTAATAGATCTCTTTGAACTAATATTGAAAGGAGAAGAAGATAAGGTTGTGCAAATTTATAGAAAAATTTATGACCAAGGTGTTGAACCCAAGGTTTTCATAAATGATTTTTTAGAAATTATTTATTATTTCAAAAATATTAAATCGCTAACTTTAGAAAGCACAAATTTTTCACTTAATAGTGATGAGTTTAATAGAATACAAGAAATATCAACTAGCGTTGATAATAAAAGTTTAATATTGATTTGGCAATTCACCATAAAAACTTTAGAGGAAATAGATATTGTTTCTAATCAAAATTTATCAATTGAGATGTTCTTAATAAGATTAATGTATTTAAGAAGTGTTAATGAAAATGATTATTTCCCTAATAAAGAAATATCAAAAGAAATTGAAGAGAAGAATCAACAAAAAGATGAAAAAAAAATAAAATTCCATAATAACGAAAGTAATGATTTAGTAAATCAAATTAAAAGTGTCACTCAGGAAAAGAATACTAATCCAATTAGAGAGGCAGAAATAAAAACGGAAAAAAAGGACTCGATTATCTCTTTTGATCAACTGATAAAAATATGTAGTGAAAAAAAAGAGGTGAAGTTAAAATATGAATTAGAAAAAAACGTAAATTTGGTTGGTTTCTATAAGAATAGAATGGATATATCTTTCAATGATAATTTGGATAAAAATTTTGTAAAAGATTTGTCACTCAAGTTATTTGAATGGACAGGCGAAAGATGGATAATTTCTTTTAGTAAAAATAAAGGTGAATTATCGGTAAAAGAAAAAAAACAAAAAAAGAAATTTGAATTAATTGATAATGCAAAAAAAACAAAATTATATGAAGAAGTTTTAAAAAATTTCCCTGATGCAAAACTAAAAGATGTTATTACAAATGAGGAGGAGAATTATTAATGACTGATTTTAATAAAATTTTGACTAAAGCAAAAGAACTTGAAGCAAAAATGAAGGAGAGCCAAGAGAATATAAAAAAATTAAGAGTGGAAGGTGTATCAGGAGCAAATTCGGTGAAAGTTATTTTAGATGGTGAGGGTATTGTGCAAAAAATAGAAATTTCAGATGAAATTTTAAAAGAAAATAAATCCATTTTAGAAGATTTAATTATTGCTGCATTAAATCAAGCAAAAACTAAATTGAGGGATAAAACAACAGAAGAAATTTCTAAAACAGCTGGGGGATTTGGAATTCCCGGCGGCTTTAAGTGGCCACTATAAATGCAGAATATTAGTGAAATTGATGATTTAATAAAACTGATTTCAAAACTTCCTGGATTAGGTCCAAAATCTGCAAAGAGAATTGTTTTAAAATTAATTAACAATAAAGCAGAGCTTGTAAAACCTTTAGCTAACACTTTAGCTCAAGTTTACAAAAGTGTTACGAGGTGCAAATCTTGTGGTTCATTAAAATCAAATGTAAGTGGATGTAATAATTGTGAAAATGTAAAAGAAAAATTTGATAAGATTTGTGTTGTTGAGGATATAGCTGATCAATGGTCTATTGAAAATTCTAACATTTTTAAAGGTTACTTTCATATTTTGGGGGGCACAATATCTTCTATTGGTCAAAAAAGAGAAGATCTATTAATTAATTCTTTAGTAGAAAGAGTAAAAAAAGACGAAATTTCAGAGGTAATATTAGCAACTAGTGCAACTGTTGAAGGTCAGACAACTGCTTATTATATTCAGGATAGTTTAAAGTTTTTAGACGTTAAAATAACTAAATTAGCCCAAGGATTACCAGTTGGTGGCGAAATTGAAACTTTGGATGATGGTACTTTGTTTTCTGCTTTTAAAAATAGATCAGAATTAAATTCTAATTCAGGCTAGTCTTTTTTTTTAGTCTGTTTAAGTGCAGAAGGGGCTCTGTATATCCAGAGGGCTGATCTTTTCCTTTAAAAATCAAATCACATGCAGCTTTAAAAGCAATAGAGTTATCAAAATCGTCACTCATATTAACATAATTCTTATCCCCCTCGTTTTGTTTATCAACTACCTTCGCCATCTCCTTCATTATTTCAATAACTTGAATTTTTGTAGTAACTCCATGATGTAACCAATTTGCGATATGTTGAGATGAGATTCTAAGTGTAGCACGATCCTCCATTAAAAAAGTATTACTCCTGTCAGGCACTTTTGAGCAACCAACTCCTTGGTCAATCCATCTAACAACATAGCCCAATAAAGTTTGAGCAGAATTAGAAATTTCAGTATTAATCTCATCGACTGACCAGTTGGGTCTGTTTGCAACTGGTATAGTTAGAAGATCATCTAATTTTGCAGAAGGTCTTGAAGCTATATTTTTTTGAACATCAAAAACATTTACTTGATGATAATGTAGAGCGTGCAAGGATGCAGCAGTTGGTGATGGTACCCACGCACAATTAGCACCTGCTTTAAGATGTCCTATTTTCTCATTTAACATTTTTTTCATCTCATCTGGAGCAGCCCACATGCCCTTTCCCACAGCAGCTATTCCAGAAAACCCGCATTTTAAACCTATATCAACATTATTATTTTCATAGGCCTCAATCCATTTTGAAGACTTCATATCACCTTTTTTAATCATTGGACCGGCTTCCATCGAGGTATGCATTTCATCTCCAGTTCTATCAAGAAAACCTGTATTTATAAAAAATACTCTATTTTTTAATGCTCTAATGCACTCTTTTAAATTTGCCGATGTTCTCCGCTCCTCGTCCATTATACCACATTTAATATCGTATTTATTTAATCCTAAAATTTCTTCAACCTTTGAAAAAATTAAATCTGTAAAAGCACATTCATCTGGACCATGCATTTTTGGTTTAACAATATAAATAGAACCTGCACGAGAATTTCTTCTTTTTTTTAAATCATGAAGAGCGGCAGCAGAGGTTATAAAAGCATCCATAATTCCTTCTGGTACTTCAGTTCCATCTTTCAAAAGTATTGAAGGATTAGTCATTAGGTGCCCAACATTTCTAACTAACAGTAGACTTCTTCCGTGAAGCTTGAGGCCTTTACCATCTCGGGAGATATAACTTCTATCAGGATTTAATTTTCTTTCTAAATTTTTACCATTTTTCTCAAATTGAATTTTTAAATCTCCTTTCATTAATCCTAACCAGTTTCTATAACAAATAATTTTATCCTCAGCGTCAACAGCAGCAACACTATCTTCATTATCACAAATTGTTGAAACAGCAGACTCGGCTATTACATCACTAATTCCAGCGATATCATGTGCCGCGCTGAAAGCTTTTGGATTGATTATTATTTCAAAATGAAGATTGTTATTCTTTAATATAATTGCAGAAGGTTTATTTATATCTCCTCTATGTCCAATAAATTTATTTTGATCCTTTAGTTTGTACTCGTTATCATCTTTTAAAATAATAAGATTTGACTCAAATATTTTTAAACCAGATATATTCTTCCAACTTGTACCATTTATAGGAAAGTGTATATCAAAAAATTCTCTTACATATTTTATAACTTCTTGACCTCGGTTTGGATCATATCTTTCTCCTCCACCTTCTTCAGACTCTATTATGTCAGTTCCATATAAACTATCATACAAGCTTACCCATCTTGCATTTGCAGCGTTTAGAGCATATCTAGCATTCATTATTGGAACAACTAGTTGTGGTCCTGCTATTGAACTTATTTCTTCGTCTACATTTGAAGTTTCAATCTTAAAATCTGGTCCAACATCTCTAAGATAACCAATCTCTTTTAAAAACTTTTTATATTCCTCAATTTTAATTTCATTTCCTTTATTTTTTATATGCCACTTGTCAATTTTTTTTTGTATGTCTTCTCTAATCTTAATTAACTCTTTATTCTTGGGAGATAACTCATGAACGCATTTATCAAATCCTAACCAAAATTTTTCGGGTTTTATATCTG
>CACEDG010000002.1 GCA_902558225.1 uncultured Pelagibacteraceae bacterium
AGAAGTTGGAAAACCTTTTGCAGAAGCCAAAGGAGAAGTAGGAGGTGCTGCAGATATTTTTGAATGGAATGCCGAAGAAACAAAAAGAATTTATGGACAAACTGTTGAAAGTAGATTTGAGGATACAAGAGTACATGTTTACTATCAACCAGTTGGCGTTGTTGCAGCATTAACACCTTGGAATTTTCCTGCAGTGTTATCTGCTAGAAAAATTTCAACAGCATTAGCAGCTGGTTGTTCTGTTATAGTTAAACCCGATGTAATAACTCCAGGAATTGTAATGGAGATGGTTGATGTATGTAGAGAATGTGGTGTCCCACCAGGTGTAGTAAATCTTTTATCAGGCGATCCACCAAGTATCGCTCAACAATTGATAGCTTCAGATATAGTTAAAAAAATTTCCATTACTGGCTCATCGAGAGTTGGAAAGTTAATATTAAAACAAGCTGCAGATAAAGTTCAAAGAGTAACAATGGAGCTGTCAGGCCATTCACCTTTTATTGTATTTGATGATGCTGACATTAAAAAGGCAGCTGATATGGCGATTGCTGCTAAATTTAGAAATAATGGTCAAGTTTGTATATCGCCTAACAGATTTTATATTCACGAGAAAAAAAAAGATGAATTTGTAAATTTATTTATAGAAAAAACAAAAAAATTGAAAATAGGTGACGGTATGGATCCCTCAACTCAATTAGGTCCATTAACTACAAAAAAGAGATTAAATGAAATAGAGGAGTTAGTCGAGAAAACTAAAGAAGAAGGCGCAAAAGTCTTACTAGGCGGAAAGAGACCATCAGGATTTAATAAAGGTTTTTATTACGAGCCTACAATATTTGATGATGTAAAAGATGATTTTACAATAATGAAACAAGAGCCTTTTGGACCTCTAGTTCCAATGTTATCATTTAAATCTTTCGATGATGTAATTGAAAGAGCTAACAATCATGAGCTTGGTTTGTGCAGTTATGTATGTACTAACTCAATGGAGACAGCACATCTTGCATCAGAACAATTAGAGACAGGTTCAGTTGCTGTTAACACACCTATGGTAGCTATTGCCGAAGCACCTTTTGGAGGTATTAAACAAAGTGGTTATGGACGTGAAGGTGGATCTATGGCAATCAAAGATTATTTGAATGTGAAATATACTCATCTTGGGCTTAAAGGATAAAATCACTAAGAATGATCGAACTATTAATTGCATTAGGAGCTGGTCTAATTAGTTTTTTATCACCATGTGTTTTACCCTTAATACCTGGGTACATATCTTATATTTCTGGAAGTTCTTTAAATGAGTTGATCGCAAAAAAAAATATAAATTTAATCCCATTAATTTTGTTTACAGCTGGATTTTCAATAGTATTTATATTACTTGGCGCGGCTTCAACCTTTGTAGGTCAAGCACTTCTTCAAAATTCATATGAATTAAGAATTGCAGCTGGATTAGTTATTATTTTACTATCACTCCACATTATCGGATTGATTAATATAAAATTTTTAAATTTTGAAAAAAGAATTGATGCAAGGATTAACTCAAATTTTTATAGCCCAATATTAATAGGTATGGCTTTTGCTTTTGGATGGACACCTTGCATAGGTCCAATATTGGGCTCAATATTAGTCTTAGCTTCAACTGAAGAAAGTATAAATAAAGGAATATTACTTTTAACGTTCTACTCTTTGGGATTAGCTATACCTTTTATTCTATCAGGATATCTAATTCAAAAGTTTTTAATTTTCTCAAAAAATTTTAAAAAGAATATAAATCTAGTATCAAAAATAGGTGGAATTATTTTGTTATTAACTGGTATCCTAATATTAACTAATCAATTACAAGCTTTGGGATACTATTTGTTAAATATTTTCCCATTTTTACAAAATTTTGGTTAGACTAAATTATGAAAATTTATCAAATAGATTCTAGCGCCAGAAAAGAAGGGTCTACTTCAAGGGCTCTAGCAAAAAAATTACTTAATAAAATTAAAAAGCCAAATGATGAAATAAGATATAGAGATTTAAATGATGAAATGGTTTTTGTTTCAGGATTAACAGAGTCTGGAATGAATATTGATGAGAAAGATCAAAATGAGAATCATAAAAAGATGTTTGAACTTTCAAATCAATTAGTTAAAGAACTTAAAGAAAGTGATATTATTATAATTTCTGCACCAATTTATAATTACGGTCCTCCTGCGACCCTAAAAGCCTGGTCTGACTTGGCAGCTAGAGTGGGAGAAACTTTCAAATTTAAACCCAATGGAAGAAGAGAGGGTTTATTAAAAAATAAGAGAGCTTATTTGGTAATTACTTCAGGAGGCACTAAATTAAATAGCAAGGAGGATTTTTTAACACCTTGGTTGAAATTTATTTTAAATTTTTTTGGTATTGATAAAATTGAGACTATAAATGCAGATCAAATGGCTTTAGATTATGAAAAATCTATAAAAGAGGCCGAGTCACAGATTGATAAAATTATCATCTAAATATAATTTTATATATATTTTACTTTTCTAATTTAATTAATATAATTATATAAAATTTATAGGGGTGTCTTAACAGACTGAGAACATACTCTAAGAACCTGTCCGGTAATTCAGAAAGGGAAAATGAATACTTTTTTTATAAGTCAAACATTC
This sequence comes from uncultured Pelagibacteraceae bacterium, assembly GCA_902558225.1. GTDB lineage: Bacteria > Pseudomonadota > Alphaproteobacteria > Pelagibacterales > Pelagibacteraceae > Pelagibacter. The sequence goes on from CACEDG010000002.1 coordinate 2,640, forward strand.
TCATTAGCTTTATTAATTTTTATCTGTTTATTTTTTGCTTTTTTTGGAATTTTTTATTCAAAAAAATTCCAAGATTTGAATAATTATCTTACTGCAAATAGAAGTGTTGGATTATTTTCTTTGACAACAAGTTTAACAGCATCTGCTTTAGGTGCTTGGATTTTATTTGGGCCAGTATCTGCCTCAACTTGGGGAGGCATTGGGTCAATAATAGGATATTCATTAGGAACAGCGTTTCCAATGCTCCTTCTTATTTTTTTAGGAAAAAAAATCAGAAAAGAATTTCCAAATGGGTCAACTCTAGTTGAATTTTTAAGAAAAAAATTTGGCAAAAGTTTATTTAAACTTATTTTGTTAATGATGATCTTTTATATGTTTATCTTTTTATGTGCAGGGGTAACTGCTATTTCGGTACTAATAAATTATATTTCTGGAACCCCGTTGTGGTTAACTGCTTTGATAGTATTATTAACTACATTAACTTACACTCTTTATGGAGGTCTGAGAGCCTCACTATTTACAGATAACATACAAATGATTTTTATTTTAATTCTTTTAATAGTATCTTTTTTTATAATAAAGGGTTTTACTTTAGATCAATTTTCTTTTGGATTTATAAAAGTTAGAAATCCACATTTAATAAGTGCATCATATATTCCAGGTTACACAGCTGGTTTTACCTTTTTTATTGCAGTAGCTGCTACAAATTTATTTCATCAAGGTAATTGGCAAAGGGTTTATGCTGCTAAAAATTTCATTACATTAAAAAGAAGTTTAATCGTGTCTTTTTTTATAATTATTCCAATTGTTTTTTATATGGGTTTTATTGGAATGGTGGCTTTTTCTATTGATCCAAATATAAGACCAGATCTTGGTTTTTTTTCACTTTTACTTAAAGAAAACTCAACTTTATTATCTTTGATAGTTTTAACGCTTGGTCTAACTTTGACAATTTCAACAGTTGATACTTTAATTAATGCAATTTCAAGCCTAATAGTTGTTGATGGTAAAGCAGTATTTAAATTTAATAAAAAAATGAAAATAGACTACCTAAAATTTTCAAAATACTTAATTTTGATGTTATCTTTAATATCTTTTGTTATTGCTTCGAAAGGATTTGATATATTGTATCTTTTTTTATTAGCAGACCTATTTTGTTGTGCATTTGTTGTTACAATCTTTTATAGTTTTTTTGACAAAAGAATTAATGAAAAAATAGCCTATTTTTCTATAATCATTGGACTAATAAGCGGTTTTTTATTGTTTCCAACACCAGATTTTTCTAAAAGTTTGTTAGTTGGTATTTTTTTATCAAAAGAGTTATTTCCAACTTTCATTAATCAATCATTGTTATTTTCATCTTTTCTAGTAGCTACTTTCCTCCCGCTAATTGTTTTGAAGGTAAAAAATTTAAATAAAACAAGATTGTATAAGTAAAATTAATCACTATATAACATTTACGATGTTGCAAAAACAAATTGAAATAAAAAATCTCTCTAAAATTTATGATAATGGTTTCAAAGCTTTAAGTAATATCAATTTAGAAATTAATAAAGGAGAAATTTTTGCGATGTTAGGCCCGAACGGAGCGGGCAAAACATCTCTGATAAGTATAATTTGTGGTATAGTAAAACCGACTTCTGGAAAAATCACTGTTGAAAACTTTGATATAATTAAAGATTATAGAGAAACTAGATCAAGAATAGGACTAGTTCCACAAGAGCTTACTCTCGAACAATTTGAAACGGTATTTAATAATGTTTCATATTCAAGAGGCCTATATGGAAAAAAACCAGATCCAAAACATATTGAAAAAGTTTTAAAACAATTAACACTTTGGGATAAAAAAGATTTAATACTTCGTCAGTTATCTGGAGGAATGAAAAGAAGGGTTCTAATTGCTAAAGCATTATCGCATGAACCTCAAATCTTATTTTTAGATGAACCAACAGCAGGAGTAGATGTTGAATTAAGACAGGAAATGTGGAAGGTAGTAAAATCTTTAAGAGAAACAGGTGTTACCATAATATTAACTACACATTATATTGAAGAAGCTGAAGCGATTGCTGATCGGGTGGGTGTAATTAATCAGGGTGAAATCATAATTGTAGAAGAAAAGAGTGAGCTGTTAAAAAAGATGGGCCACAAAACATTAACAGTAGAATTACAACAAGAAATTAAAGAAGTACCGACCTCTTTAAAGAAATATAATTTAGGTATTGGAAATAATAGAATGTCTTTAGATTACAAATATAATCTTACAGAAAAACAAACTGGTATTACTAATCTTTTACAGGACATAAAAGACTCTGGTTTAAAATTAAAAGATTTGAAGACTGAGCAGAGTAATTTAGAAAAAATATTTGTAACATTAGTGAGAGAAAATAATGAAAATTAATTTTTATGGTTTAAAGGCTATTTATCTTCATGAGATGGATCGTTTTAGACGAACCTTAGGTCAGTCACTTTTATCTCCTGTAATATCAACGTCTCTGTATTTCATTGTTTTTGGTTCAGTCATAGGAGGTTATGTTCAAAAAATTGATGGAATTAGCTATGGATCTTATATTGTTCCAGGACTATTGATGTTAACTTTATTAACACAATCAATAAGCAATACATCTTTTGGGATTTTTTTTCCTAAATTTAATGGAACTATTTATGAAATTTTAGCTGCACCCATTTCAACTTTTGAAATTGTTTTAGCTTTTGTTAGCGCTGGTGCTACTAAAACTTTGATCGTAGGTTTTGTAATATTTTGTACCTCTCTTTTTTTTGTAGATGTTCAAGTTCAATATCCATTATTAATGATTTTTTTGCTTATTTTAGTGTCATTTACTTTTGCTTTATTTGGGTTTTTAATCGGTTTGGTCAGTAAAGATTTTGAGCAAATGTCTATAGTTCCATCTTTGGTTATAACTCCTATGGTTTTTTTAGGAGGAAGTCTTTATTCATTAGATATGCTGCCTGAGTTTTGGCAAATTATTACTTATTTTAATCCAGTTGTTTATCTTATCAATGGTTTAAGGTACTCTTTTTATGGCATTTCAGATTTTAATATATGGATAAGTGTAGGTCTAATGATCATATTTTTTATTGTATGTGTGATAAGTGTCTCATCTTTGCTTAAAAAAGGTTACAATATTAAAAGTTAAGATTAACAACTGACCCATTTCTGGGCCAGTTAGTTAACTATATTATTAAGAGGATGTTATTTAAAATTGCTCTGACTCAGTGGAACCTTCCATCGCTGTAGTTGAACTTTTTCCACTACTGATGGTGTTTGAAACTGCATCAAAGTATGAAGTACCAACCTCCCTTTGATGTTTAACGCTTGTATAACCATCTTTTTCACGAGCAAATTCTTGTTGTTGGATTTTTGAGTATGCAGTCATACCTTCTTTTTTATATTTTTCTGCAAGTTCAAAAATTGCAATATTTTGTGTATGGAAGCCAGCAAGTGTAATAAATTGAAATTTATAACCCATATTACTTATTTCTTTTTGGAATGAAGCTATTTCTGAATCTGATAAATGCTTTTTCCAGTTAAATGATGGAGAACAATTATATGCTAAAAGTTTTCCAGGATACTTTTCATGAATTGCATCAGCGAATTTTTTTGCTTCTTCAAGGTTCGGCGTTGCTGTTTCACACCAAATTAAGTCTGAATATGGTGCATAAGCTAAACCTCTTGATATTGCTTGCTCTATACCAGCTTTTACATAATAAAAACCTTCTGGAGATCTTTTTCCAGTTAAGAACGGTTTATCATTTTCGTCATAGTCATTAGTAATTAATTTTGCTGCATTAGCATCTGTCCTTGCTAATATAATTAACGGTACATCCGCTATATCTGCAGCAAGTCTTGCAGCTTTTAAATTTTTAATCATTGTTCCAGTTGGTACTAAAACCTTACCTCCCATATGACCACATTTTTTTTCACTTGCCAACTGATCTTCAAAATGAACACCTGCTGCTCCAGCTTTTATAAATTTTTTAGCTAATTCAAATACATTTAATGGACCTCCGAAACCAGCTTCTCCATCAGCAATAATTGGCAACATATAATCAACTCTTTTATCTTTTTTCATATCCCCATCCTGGAGTTCCATGTGTTGAATTTGGTCTGCTCTTAAAAGTGCATTGTTCATTGACTCAACTAGTTTTGGAGCGCTATCATATGGATACAAAGATTGGTCAGGATACATTTCACCAGCACTATTAGCATCTGCCGCAACTTGCCAACCGCTTAAATAAATAGCTTTTAAACCTGCTTTAGCATGTTGCACAGCATGGTTACCTGATAAAGATCCTAAGGTGTTTACGTAATTTTCAGTATTTAAAAGCTTCCATAATTTAGTAGATTGCTGCTTACATAATGAATATTCAATTTTTATTGAGCCTCTTAATCTTTCAACATCTTCAGGAGTGTAATCTCTCTTAATTCCTGCAAATCTTTTTAATTCGTATGAAATATTTTCTGCACTCATTTTAAATTTTCTTATTGATTAATGTTATCTTACTTAAAATGAAACAAGCTGAATGAAAAAATTAATTTGAGTCGTTTAGGGTCTCAACTAGATCTTTCATTCCACTTGAACCCCAATCACAATGATCATCCCTCATATAAATTCCTCTGCTATTATGTCTAGCCAGATCCTCATGTTTTATGATTTGAGCTTCATTTTCGTGGTTTTTTAATTTATCGTCCATGTAAATTTTATAATTTACAAGATTTACAAAATCTATAAAAAAATGAAAAAGCCTTGTAAATTGTGGAAAAATATTGTAAATATAAATTTACAGAATTTACAAAATTGCAAATGAGTCAATTAGATCTAAAAATTGGACCAAAAATCAAGGCTTTTAGAAGACAATTGGGGCTTCAAGCTAACAAACTTGCTGAGGAGTTAAATATCTCTCCTAGTTATTTAAATTTGATTGAGGGCGGCAAAAGGAAAATAGACGGTGATTTACTGTTAAAAATTTGTGAAAAATTGAATATTGAACTTTCTCAACTCACATTGAAAACGGACATTAATTTAGAAAATACTTTGTCAGAAATTTTAGATGATAAATTATTCGAAGATTTGGACATTTTAAGTCCAGAGGTCAAAGATTTGGTAAATACAAATCCAAAAATTGGGAGAGCGATTGTTAGATTAGGCGATATTTTAAAAAAAAAAGATCATGAGCTTGTAAATAAGATTGAAAAAATTTCGGGCAAGATTGTTGATAACAGAAAAAATTCTTTTCCAGGAGAGGTAATATCAGATTTTTTACAAGAAAATAAAAATTATTTTCCAAAATTAGAGGATTTTGCTAATAGCGTTTTTGAAAAAGTTCAAAAAAATAATCGTACAAGATATGTAGCCTTATGTGATTATTTAAAATCTGAATATGCAATTACAGTTAAAGATGTCATTCCTGAAGAAAATAAACCATTTTCAAAAATATATAATAAAAATAAAAAGGAGCTATTATTAAGTGATTATAGTTCATTAGAAACAAAAAAACTTCACGCAGCAGCTCAAATTGCTCATGAAGGTGCAATTGATAAAATAGAAGAGTATTTAACTAAATTTACTTTTCCCTCAAAAGAATCTAAAGATTTAACAAAAGTTGCATTATTAAATTATGCTGGTGCGGCGATATTAATGCCTTACAAACTTTTTCACACAGAATGTAAAAAACTTAAATATGACCTAGAGTTACTTCAAAATACTTTTGCAACTTCTTTTGAACAGGTCGCTCATCGAGTAACATGTCTCCAAGATCCAAAATTACCTGGTATTCCATTTCATTTTTTAAGAGTTGATATGGCAGGAAATATCTCTAAGCGCCTATCACTTTCTGGTATCGAAATACCAAGATACGGCGGAGCTTGCCCAAGATGGAATGTTTATTCAGCTCTTACAAGACCTGGTGTAATTCAAGCAGCTGTCAGTAAAATGACCAATGGTGAAAAGTATGTTTGTATAGCTAGAACAGTCGAAAAAGGAATTGGAAGATTTGGTCAATCTAAAAGTATTTTATCAATTGGACTTGGGTGTGAAGCTAAGTATGCAAAAGATTTTATTTATACTGAAAATTTAAATGTAGGTGATAAATCAAATGAGATACCGATTGGTGTGTCATGTAGAACATGCGATAGATTAGACTGTTCACAAAGAGCTTTTCCACCATTACACAAAAAATTTGATGTAGATATAAACTCCAGAGGTGTATCAGTATATGTTGGAGATAAAAGTTAATTACTAAAATATGCTAAAATTTATTATTCCTGCAGCAATTTTATTTCTAATTGTTCTTTTTTGGGAAAAGATAAATGATAAGATTTATGAAAAATTTAAAATTAAAATCAATTATATTGCTACAACTATTTTCATAATATTTTTAATTTCAATTTTTGCTTTATTATATTTTTAAAAACATGAAAAAAAGATTTAAATAAAATGAGAGAAATATTTAAAAGTGTTCGAGAAAAATTAACTTCAAGATACTTAGAAAATAGAAGCTTAAAAAATAATAAAAAATTTAAACCCAGGATTAAAGCTAGAATTAGAAGAAATAAGCAAATTATAAGTAAAAATATTAACAGTTTATTTAGTTGGATAAAAGGAGCTGAATTAGTTGAGCTTAAAGAGTGTAATACTAAGGAGGATCCAGTAAGACCAGAGTTAGATAATACTTTTAGAACAAGTTATGGAAGAAAAATCTTTGGTGTGAAGTATAATAAAGAAATTTATGCAGTGATGTGCTTTGCTTTTACTAATAAAGTCCCAAAAAATCTCACAGAATTGGATAAATTTAGCAAGGACGCCCATTTACAGAGCACTCATAGAGATCAAAATGTAGGACAAATTGCAATTGCATACACTGTTTGGTCCAAAAAAAAAGGCGGTGGAAAATTAATAGTAAAAGAAGTTTATAAAAAAATTAAAAAATCTAACCATCTAAATCGATTAGTTACACTGTCTCCATTGACGAAGATGGCAACAAAGTTCCATACCAAAAATGGGGCAAAACTTTTACAAATAAACGAAACCTCCCAAAATTTTGAATATCAAGTAATTAAAAAAGAGAAATTTGAATAAAATGAAAAAATTACTTTATTTATTTTTTTTTATTTTTTTTTTGACTGATCAACTAGTAGCAAATGAAAGAGAAAAAGAATTAAATATTCTTTTTGATAAATTACAAGATACAAACTCTAAATTTACCTTTGAAATTGAACAAAAAATTTGGAAGATTTGGAGTACTCATCCAAAAAATAATGAATTAACCTTAATGCTACTCAAAGGATCAAAATTAGCAGATAATCAAAAATTAAATGAAGCTGTTAAATTATTTTCGGAGGTAATTGAAATTGATCCGTATTGGGCAGAAGCTTGGAATAAACGTGCAACAGTCTTTTTTCTTTTAGGAGAATTTCAAAAATCTCAAAATGATATCGACAAGGTACTGAAATTAGAAAAAAGGCATTTTGGAGCACTTGCTGGACAAGGACTTGTTAACATTCATCTAAAAAATTATGAAAAAGCTATTTTAAGTTATAAAAAAGCACAAAAGATATATCCTGCAATGAAGTCTCCCAAAATTATGATAAAAGAGATTGAGGAATTAATAAAAAAACAATCAATATAAGATGAAAAAATTTAATTGGAACTATCCAACAACTATGTGGGTTGGTGAAAATAGAATTAAAGATATGACTTTGGCATGCAAAAATTTAAATTTAAAAAAACCTTTATTCGTAACTGATGATCAATTAGTTAATAAAAAAATTGTTAAAGATACTTTAATAAATTTAAAAAATGAAAATGTAACCGTAGAAGTTTATTCAAATGTGAAAGGCAATCCCACAGGCACAAATGTATATGAAGGTGTTAATTTTTATAAAGAAAAAAAATGTGATGGAGTAATAGCTTTTGGAGGTGGAAGTGGTTTAGATGTTGGAAAAGCAATAGCTTTTATGTCTGGTCAAACTTTGCCAATATGGGATTTTGAAGATGTTGGAGACAATTGGAAGAAAGCTAACTCTGAAAAAATATCACCAATCATTGCTGTTCCTACCACCGCTGGTACAGGTTCAGAGACTGGTAGAGCTTCAGTTATTTTAAATGAAAAAACAGGAGTAAAAAATATTATCTTTCATCCAAAATTTTTACCATCAATAGTTATTTTGGATCCAACTTTAACGATAGATCTTCCTCCCAATGTAACTGCTGCAACTGGTATGGATGCACTAGCACATAATTTAGAAGCTTTTTGTGCACCTGGTTATCATCCTATGGCTGATGGTATCGCTCTTGAAGGGATGAGATTAATTAAGAAATGGTTATTAGAAGCAGTGAAAAATGGATCAAATATTGAAGCCAGAATGAATATGTTAACTGCTGCGAGTATGGGATCTACTGCATTCCAAAAAGGACTAGGCGGAATTCATTCTTTGAGTCACCCAGTTAATGCTGTAAACAATATTCATCATGGTCTTTCAAATGCAATATTCATGCCTTATGTGTTAAGTTTTAATAGAGATGTAATCGAAAATAAAATTGTTAAAGTTTGTGAATATTTAGATTTAAAGGACAAATCTTTTGATACATTTCTCAATTGGGTATTAGATTTAAGAAACAATCTTAATATTCCACATAAACTCTCTGAAGTTATAGAAAATAATGACTTTGATTTAGATAAACTATCAAAAATGGCTTTAAATGATCCATCTACTGGTGGGAATCCAAAAAAATTGACATTAGATGATATGAAAATAATGTATCAACACAGCATGTCGGGTGAATTATTTTAATGAATAATTTTAATATTTTGGTGGTAGAGGGAAATTTAAGAGAGGAAAATCAGAGTTTTTCGAAAGTGGGCATTAAAACTCACACTGAAAGTTTAAAAGAAAGTTTAAATTACTATGTAGATAATCTGAACTTAGATGTTGTAAATCCATCGTCAGATGAAAATTGTAACTCAATTATTGAAAAGCTTTCTAATTATGATGGATTAATATGGGGTGGGAGTAGTCTTAATATTTATAATAATACACCTGAAATAAAAAAACAAATTGAGTTTATGAAGGAATGCCAAAAAAAGGTGAGAAATATTTTAGCTATATGTTGGGGTATGCAAGTAGCTGTTACCGCTGCGGGTGGTGCAGTTAAAAAAGCAGCAAGTTCACACATTGGTATAGCTAATCAAATTAAGATGAGTGTTGAGGGTTTTAAGCACCCAATTTATAAAAATAAAAAAGATAATTTTAACTCACCAGCATTTAATTTTGATGAGGTGGTAACTTTACCAAAAAATAGTATTTGTCTCGCATCAAATAAGATTAATAAAATTCAAAGTATATATTTTACTGTAGGTGATACAAAAGTTTGGGGACTGCAATATCATCCTGAAATAACGTATGAAAAAATGATAAGTTTAATCGAATTTAGAAAAAAAAGATTAATTGATAATAGAAAAGTTTTTAAAAATGAAGACGAGATAAAAAATCATATTGCTTTTATAAAGGATGAGATAGCTGTGTCAAATAAATCACAAAGAATGCTTGAGTTAAAAAACTGGTTAGATAATATCAAACATTATAATTAGGAAATGCTAAGTTATATATTACCATTTATTGTGTTGATAATTGTTGTTGTATTTATACACGAATATGGGCACTATTATTTTGCAAAAAGATACGGGGTAGGAGTTACCGACTTTTCAATTGGCTTTGGTCAAGAATTATTTGGTTGGAATGATAAATCAGGGACAAGGTGGAAAATTTGTTGGATACCTCTTGGGGGATATGTTAAATTTTTTGGTGATCGAAATGTTTATTCTCAAGCTGATCAAGAAAAAATAATTAAAAAATATAGCGGTGAAGACAGAGAAAAATTATTCGTTTTAAAGCCGTTATATCAAAGAGCCTTAATTGTCTTTGGTGGTCCTTTAGCAAATTTTTTGTTAGCTTTAGTTATTTTTTTTTCAATTTATACTTTTGTAGGAAAAGATTTTACACCTGCTGTAATAAATGAAGTTCAAGATGATAGTCCTGCGATGGTGGGCGGGCTTAAACAAAATGATATAATTTTAGAAATAGATGGAAATAAAGTTGAAAGTATTATGGAAGTTTCTAAATTTATTATGACTTCAACAGATGAAATAATAGATTTTAAAGTTAGACGTTCAAATGATGAGTTATTATTAAAAATAAAACCAGATACAATTTTGGGTGAAGATAATTTAGGTAATAAAATTAATAAAAGAATAGTTGGAATTAAATTAGGTGCGTATAATGACCAAATTAATCATGTAAAGCTAGGCCCCACAAAAGCAGTATATCATGCGATTAATGAAGTATATTATGTGAGCATTTCCTCATTAAAATATATTGGAGCAATGATTTTTGGTAAAGCTGATACCTCGCAATTAGGAGGACCTATTAGAATAGCCAAAATTTCTGGTCAAGTTGCTGAATTTGGAGTTTTGGCTTTTATAAGTATGATGGCATATATCTCTATAAGCCTTGGACTTATAAATCTTTTTCCAATCCCAATGTTAGATGGAGGTCATTTAATGTTTTATGCTTTTGAAAAAGTTTTAGGACGTCCATTATCTCAGAAAACTCAAGAAGGTTTTTTTCGAATCGGATTGTTTTTATTGTTATCTTTAATGTTATTTACTACTTTTAATGACCTAAAAGACTTGGGGTTGTTTAAATAAAAATTTCCATTAAAATTAAAAAAAACCAATAAAATCAACATAAATTGACGATTATACAATATATTGTGTATAAAAATAATATGGATACTAAAAAAAGTCTTGATTTATCAACGTTTTTGATAAAAATGTAAATAACCTAATAAAACCGGAGCTAAAATGAATAAAAAACAATTAATAGTCAAGCTTTCAGGAGCTTTAAATTTAAGTAAAGCAGATGCTGAGAGAACTTTTGACACTATTACCAACACAATATTGGATGCATTAAAAGCTGATGATTCAGTCAAAATTGCAGGGTTTGGTACATATAAAGTGGCTAAAAGGAAAGCAAGAGTTGGAAGAAATCCAAGAACTGGTGAGCAAATTCAAATTGCTGCATCACAAAAAGTAAAGTTTTTGCCAGCTAAAGCTTTAAAAGAAGTATTCAATAGATAATATTCTTAAACAGCCTTAATGAAAATCCTCATTAAGGCTGTTTCTATATGCAAAATCTGCATACCCAATTTTCATAATCAGCGTTAGTTTTTAAGAATTATTAAAATAAAAGCTCCTTTTATAACAGGGAGGTCTTATGACTAAATTAATAAAAAAGATAAGTGCACCACTTATCAGTTTAATTTTTTTGTTGAACATGAGTAGTGCAGGTATGGCAGAGACAACAGTTTCTGCTGAAGTAGGTTTTATTTTTAATACCTTATTATTTTTGATTTGTGGATTCCTAGTAATGTTCATGGCATGTGGTTTTGCTATGCTAGAGTCTGGAATGGTTACATCAAAAAGTGTATCCGTTATTTGTGCAAAAAATATAGGGTTATTCTCAATTGCAGGTATAATGTTCTGGCTTGTAGGTTATAACTTAGCCTATGGTATCAGTCCAGGTGGATATATTGGAAAATTTATTCCATGGGCAGATGGCAGTAAAATAGGTACAGGTTATTCCGATGGTTCAGATTGGTATTTCCAAATGGTATTCTGTGCAACTACTGTTTCAATCGTATCAGGTACAATGGCTGAAAGAATTAAACTATGGCCATTCTTCACATTTGCTGCAGTTCTATCAGGAATTATTTATCCAATCGTAATGGGTTGGCAGTGGGGTGGAGGCTGGTTAGCAGAATTAGGATTTTCTGATTTTGCTGGTTCAACTTTAGTACACTCAACTGGTGGTGCAGCTGCTTTAGCTGGTGCAATGATTATTGGTCCAAGATTAGGAAGGTTTACTAAGTCTGGGGCTCCAGCGCCGCTTAAACCGTTTGCAGCTTCATCAATACCATTAGTAACAATTGGAGTATTTATTTTATGGCTAGGTTGGTTTGGATTTAATGGTGGTTCACAATTAGCATTGGGAACAGCTACAGATGCAATCGCTGTATCAAAAATATTTATTAACACATTTCTTGCCGGTGCAGGTGGTGTTATGGGTGCAGCCATTATAACAAGATTACATTTTGGCAAAACTGACGTAGTTCAGATGTTAAATGGATGTATTGGTGGTTTGGTTGCTGTAACTGCAGAACCATTATTACCTTCACCGTTTGCTGCAATTTTAATTGGTGCTGTAGGTGGATTAATCGTTGTATATGGTACAAAACTATTATTTTCGTTAAAAATCGATGATGTAGTTGGTGCTATACCTGCTCACTTATTTGCTGGAATTTGGGGTACATTAATTGTACCTGCAACAAACTCTGGTGCAAACTTTAGTACTCAGTTAATTGGTGTATTATCAGTAAACATTTTTGTTTTCATAGTCGCTTACATTGTATTTAGTGCAATTAAAGCAACTATTGGCCTAAGATTAAGTAAAGAAGGTGAAACAAAAGGAACTGACGTCACTGAAACTGGTGTGATTGCATATGCAATACGTGACTAATTGTTAACAACAAGAGACTCTTCGCTCTCTGTTTATCTTTTGAGATAACTCATCGAAGAGTCTCTAAACTCTCTCTAAGTTAGTTAAACACAAAAGCCCCTCCCTCAAGGGGCTTTTGATTTTAAATACTTTTAATTATTTCATCGAAAACTTTTTGAGGTTTTAACTTTTTCATACCACTTCTGTCTCTAATCCATACGTTATCAACATATTCATCTGGAACTATAGGTTTTATTTTACTGTATTTAAGTTCACTTACAGGATCCGTCGCAATGAGACCAAATGTATTTATACCTAATGCAGCTGATAAATTTAACGGTCCTGAGTTATTTCCAATGTAAAAATCAGAATTTTTTATCGCTAAAATTACACCTTTTAAATCTTTGTTAGAACAATCAATAAAATAGTGTTTTTTTGAGTCATTAATGATTTTTTTAGCGATGTGCGACTTATCTCGACCACAAATCAAATAGATATAATCAAATAATTTTTTTTTAGCTAATAAATTAGCTAATTCAATAAAATCTTCCTCGTACCACATTTTAAAATCTTCAAATGAATCAACACCGAATGCAATTTTTTTTCCTTCAACTAAAAGATCTTTATTACCCTCTTTTAATCTTTCAATATTAATTTCCAGTTTTGGGAATTTATCATCACAGTCAATTGAATTTAATTTTAAAAATTTCTGTGATTGTTCTGAATAATTTAACTTCCAATCCTTCTCATCAAGGTAATCTTTATTAGTAATCCATTTTTTTTGATTTCTTAAACCAGGACCAATAATATTTTTTACTCCAGATAACTTTGCGGCTATTGCCGGTTTATTCACCTTGTCTAAAATATATACAAAATCATAATTTTCTAAATCAAAAATCTTTTTGAGTTTAAATACATCCAGCCAATAAGCTAGACCTTTTCTAAACTCATTATAATAAATATTATTAACATACACCAAGTCTTTTAATAAGTTTTTTGCTTGAGTTTTTTTTCTTAGAATTAAATCTACTTTTTCATTGTGATGTTCACTTATTGCTTTTATGTAAGGTAATTGCCAAATTAAGTCACCCAATTTATGGTGAGTGTAAACTATACAAATTTTTTTACTCATTTTTTATTTATATACTTTTAAAAAAACTATATTATAAATAAATTCTTATGAATATAAAATCATCAAAAACACTTGTATCAGAAGCATTAAATGAAATAAAAACAATTTCAGTAGACGAGGCATTTGCAATGATCAATGAAGAAAAATGTAATTTGATTGACATAAGAGATGTTAGAGAATTAGAGAAAGAGGGGAGAATTGAAAACTCAAACCATATTCCTAGAGGTATGTTAGAGTTTTGGCTAGACCCTGAAAGTCCCTACTTTAAAGAAGGAAAGCTAGATATGAATAAAGAGATAGTCCTTTTTTGTGCGGGTGGTTTGCGATCAGCTTTAGCTGCTAAAACTTTAAAAGATATGGGTTTTAAAAAAGTTTCTCATATTGATGGAGGTTTTGGGGCAATTAAAAACAGTAAATTTAAAATAACTTAAGAATTATATTCATCTATAGCATATTCTAATCTGTCTTGACCCCAAAAAATTTTTTTATTTACAATAAAAGTAGGTGCCCCAAATACATCACTTTTAAAAGCAAGATTAGTTAAATCTTTAAGTTCATCTTTTATTTTTTGATCCTCAATTAATTTTAAAAAACTTTCTTTATTGATTTCACATTCTTCTAAAATTCTAATTAAGTTTTCTTTTTGAGAAATATCTACATTATTTTTCCAGTAAGCATCAAAACAAACATCAAAAAATTTGGATTTCATATTCGTATCTAAAACAAGATAACCTCTCATTAAATACAGAGAATTTAATGGAAATTTCACATTCCACATAAAATTTATATCATTTTTATTTGCTATTAATTCACAGTCATTTTTCATATTTTTCATTTTAAGTTTGTTGAAAGCAGGAGGGGTTATTTCCCCAAGTTTATGAAGTCCACCTAATAAAATCGGTTTATAGGTAATATTAATATTGTTATTTTTATTAATTTTTATAAGTTTTTTATAAGCTAAATAAGAATACGGACTTATAAAATCAAAATAAAAATCAATTACCTTAGTCATATAAATTTATACTTTTGGCATAAAAAATTCTTATTAACCAATAAATGAATAAACCTATAGGTCCAATTAGATAAGTTATAATCAATGGAAAAAATAACAAAAATTTGTTTATAGAAAATTTTTGACCATCTCTAACAATCCATCCTCCAACAAAGAGATTAATTGAAATAAAATGAATCCAAAAAAACATTAAAAAAGATTTATCTGAAAATAAAGTTAAAACGTTATCAATTCCAAGATAAAGATTAAAATTACCTAAAAAATCATAAGACCCTAAATAAGATTTATATAGTACAAAAACATATGCTCCACTTAATAAAAATACTGGAAAAATAGATGTGACAAAAAATCTACAAATTTGTGATTGTGGAAAAAAAATTAATATTAGCCAGAAAGGAAGAACTCCTAAATTTACCCAAAAATAGAGTATTTCAATATTAAAATATGAATAAATTTGTTCGATCATTTATTAATATATTATATTAAATCTTGCCATGATTCCTATAAGAAATAGAAAAAAAACTCTACAGATGACAGTTGATGAGATGAGAAATTTTGCTTTTGCATATCTTGAAAAATATTCACCATCTAAACAACAGCTTAAAACTTATTTATTAAAAAAATACTTAACCACCTCATCAATCAAAGTTAAAAAACAAGATATTACCAATTTAATAGATATTGTGCTTTCAGACTTGGAAAAAAATAAATTTATTAATGATAAGTATTACTCTGACACAAAAGCTAAAAGTATGATAAGCAGGGGAAATTCAATAAATAAAATAAGAAGCTATCTTATTGGCAAAGGTATAAATGATAGTTTTGTTAAAGAAACAATAGATAAAATTCATAATGAAAATTCAGATCAAGATTTTTTTTCTGCCATCAAAATTTGTAAAAAAAAAAAGATTGGACCAGCCAGAACCGAGGATAATAGATCTTTATTCTTTAAAAAAGATATTTCTTTGCTAGCCAGAAATGGATTTGATTTCGAAACCTCAAAAAAAGTTATGAGTTTAGACAAAAAAGATTATTTAAAGATAATAAAGTTACTTTAATAAATTTTAAAAACAATTGAAATTATTAGAACCAAAAAAATTACTTTTTCTTTTGCCAAGGTGGCTTAGATTTAAAATATTTAATATAAAAACACTTAAGCTATATAAGACCAAAACTGGTAATTATTATCTTCCTTTTTTTGCCTTTAGAGATGTAGTTAGAAATACAATAATTGAAAACAAAATTTTTGATCATGATGTTTATCAGATCTCCAAAAAATTTATTAAAGAAAATTCTATTGTAATTGATGCAGGAGCAAATTATGGTCAATTAAGCGTTTTATTTTCAAAAGTAAAACCTAACGTTGAGGTTTATGCTTTTGAAGCTTATAAATATATAAGTCAGATTTTATCAAAAAATGTTTTGATTAATAATTCAAAAGTAAAAGTCTTTAACAATATTCTTAGTGATGAAAGTAAAAAAAATTTAATTTTATCAAAATCAAATTTAAAGGAATTTAATAATTATGGCTCAAACTTCATAAATTTTGAAAAAAAAATTAATCAAGGAAATTTAATTGACTCAATTAAACTTGATGATTTAGATATAAAAAAAGAAGTTTCATTTATGAAAATAGACGTTCAAGGCTATGATCTCAAAGTTCTTAAAGGTTCTGAAAAAACAATTAAAAAAAATAAGATGCCTATAATCATTGAATATTCAAAGGAGTTTGAGACCAGATTTGATTATAAATTTAACGATTTTTTAGAAATTTTAAAAAAGTTTAATTATAAAATTAAAAAAAAGGATAAGTGAGGCAAATTACTTAATAGTTTATGATGATAATTTTGATAATGGATAGTTTTTATGAAGACAAGTTTTAAATCAATAGCTATTTATATATCAATATTTATAATTTCAACTGTTCTGGTTATCTCAGCAAATAATATTAAAAATAATTTAGAGGTAAAGAAAAATCAAATAAAGTTTCTAGAAAAAAATCTTAAAAATAAAAAATCCCAATTAGCAAATATTCATTCAAAATTACTTGAAAAAAAAATAAATTTAGAAAATATCCTTTTCGAAAATGGTATAAATTTTGTTAATAATTCAAATAGAGAATTTAGTATTGGAAATGAAAATTATTTACTAAAAGAATTTAATTCGAATGATATAGTTTTTGCTAAACATCCAGCGGCCTCAAGTTCAGCTTATATTGAGTCTAGTGAAGATAAGATTTTCTTAATGACAGCAACAGGCCAAATTGTTTATACAGATATTGATGACTTTGAAAAAGAGAGTTTCAATTTAAAACCAATAAAAACAAATATTCAAAAATTAATTAAATACTCTGAATTTTTCTCTAGTAGTGGCTTTGGTGTTAAGGATATTTTGATAAATAAAAATGATGTCTATGTTTCATATATTAAAGAACATTTTAAAGATTGTTTTAGTTTAAGTATATTAAAAGCTCGATTAGATTTTGATAATTTAAATTTCACAGATTTTTATGTTCCCAAGGATTGTGTAAATAAGAATGAAAAATTTTTTGATGATCATGAACATGATTATTTAGTTGCACATCAATCAGGTGGCAGATTAATTATTAATAACAATGTCCTTTTTTTTAGCACTGGTGATTTTAGATATAGGATTTTAGCCCAAGATAAATCTAGAGATGTTGGAAAATTAGTATCTATCAATTTAGACACAAATGAAAAAAAAATTATTTCTATGGGTCATAGAAATCCTCAGGGTCTTTATTATCATTCAAATTTAAATTATTTATTCTCAACTGAACATGGACCTAGTGGAGGAGACGAAATTAATTTATTAAATTTAAATAAAAAATATAGCGAAATACCTAATTATGGATGGCCTATTTCCTCTTACGGTCGCCATTATTTTGACAATGATGATGATAATGATGTCAGATATAAACTTTCTCCATTAAATAATTCTCATGCTAAATATGGTTTTATAGAACCAATAAAATATTTTAATCCTTCAGTAGGTATAAGCCAAATCGTTGGAGTTGATAAAAAATTTTACCAAACTGATGGGAATGTTTTATTTGTTGGAACAATGGGAACAGCCAAAAAACTTAAAGAAGGAATGATAAGCTTATATTTCTTTGAATTAAAGGATGATAAAATTGTTAAGGATCAGCTTATTCCAGTTAAATCAAGAGTCAGAGATATCATATACCACAAAGAAAACAATTATTTAGTAATGTATTTAGAGACTAATAACGCCTTAGCTATATTTAAAAAAATAAATTAATTTTTTCTTTTTTTTTCTTCTTTAATTAAGTTATTGATTTTTGATTTAATATAATTTTTTACAAATACAAAAACCAATAGCCCAAATATAGAAACTGAGACAATAATTATTAAAATTATTCTGATTTGCTCACTCATTGATAATATTAGCACTTTTAAGTATAAGACTTGTATTTAAAAAATTTTTTTTACCATAGTAAATTTCATTATTTTCAAAATCCGTTACAGAGCCTCCAGAGTGTTTTAATATTGCGTGACCTGCAGCTATATCCCATTCATATGCCCTTGGTTCAGCAACATATCCATCAAATTCACCAGAAGCTATCACACAAAATTTCAATGAACTTTTCATCCTTGTGAAATTTTTTACATTGAGTTTTTTATGTATTATTTCTATCTCTGGTTTTAATTTATTTGAATAAGAGACAAATTTTATTGAATTTTTATCGAAATTCCTTGATGAACCTAATTTGATATTTTCTCCATTAATAATTTCATATGCAAAATTATCACCATAAGAATAAAACATTCTATTTTTTGCTGGAGCAAAAATCAAACCTGCAACTGGAGTTTTGTCAATAATTAGACCAGCATTAATTGTAAATTCCTCTAAATTATTGATGTAATCGTAAGTGCCATCAATAGGATCAACTAACCAAAAATCCTTTAAATTTTCAATTAATTTATTATCTGAAGTTTCCTCTGAAACAATAGGAATATGTGGAGTAATTTCTTTTAACTTGTTTGTAATAATCTTATTTACCTCGATATCACCATTACTTACTGGAGTATTGTCAGATTTAATTTTCTTTGTAAGGCCATTATTTCTAAGATCTAATGAAATTTTTCCCGCATAAAAAAAAGTATCAATTAAATTCTCTACAACTTCTTTAATATTTAATTTATTCATTTATTTTTTTTAATTCTATATTTTTGCTATTTATTACTTTTTTTCCAGCATTTTCAAAATTGACTGTAACTTTGCCGTTAATTATTGATTGTACCTGACCAATGCCCCATTCTTTTTTCAATGGGTTTTCCACTTTGTCACCTGGCTCATAATCATAAATCATTTAATTTAATTTATATAAGAATTGAGTATAAATACCATCAAATGAAAAAAGATTTAAATTCAATAGGAATTAATAAAAAACCTAAGGATACAACTATTGTTGTTGCAATGTCTGGCGGTGTAGATTCCTCGACAGTCGCAGGAATGATGAAAAAAGATGGATATAATGTAATTGGTATTACATTAAAACTTTATGATGATAGTAAAGAAGTTGCTACTTCAAAACAATGTTGTTCTGGTCAAGATATTATGGATGCTAAAAGAGTGGCTAATAAATTAGGTATTAATCATAGAATTTTGTATTATCAAAATAAATTTAAACAAGGTGTTATTGATAATTTTGTAGATAGTTATTTAAAGGGTGAGACACCAATACCCTGTGTACAATGTAATCAAACAGTAAAATTTAAAGATTTATTTGAAGTTTCAAAAGAATTAAGAGCTGATGCACTTGTGACTGGTCATTATGTAAAGACTGTAATCGAGGATGATAAAGCAAATATGTATAGAGCTTTAGATGAAAATAGAGATCAAAGTTATTTTTTATTTAATACAACCAAAGAACAATTAAATTATTTAAGGTTTCCGTTGGGAAATCTTCGTAAAGATGAAACAAGACAAATTGCTAAAAATCTTGATTTAAATGTTGCTCATAAACCAGATAGTCAAGATATTTGCTTTGTTCCAAATGGTAACTATGCATCTGTAATTCAAAAATTCAGACCAGACTCATTTAAAAAAGGAAATATTAAAGATTTAGATGGCAATGTAATAGGTGTTCATAATGGTATAATTAATTTCACAATTGGTCAAAGAAAAGGAATTAAAGTCTCAGATAAAAACGCTCTTTATGTTTTAAAAATAAATTCTGAAAAAAATGAGATCATTGTTGGATCAAAAGAAAATTTAGGAAAAAAGAAAATCCTTCTAAAAGACGTAAATTTACTTTGTGAAAAAAATGAATTGGAAAGTGATATTTTTGTAAAAGTTAGATCAACAGGAAAATTATTGGATGCTAAAGTAAACTTTAGTGACCAAAATGGTGTTGATGTTAATCTAAAGATAGAGGAAGACGGTATTTCTCCAGGGCAAGCATGTGTATTTTATCGTAAAGATTCTTTAGGTTATAAAGTTTTGGGGGGTGGTTGGATTAAGGAATAAGCTATTTTTTCTTATTCTTTTTTCTTGCTCTTCTTTTTTTTGATCCCATTTTTCTTCGGCCTCGATGTTTCTTTGGGTAACTCATTAAATCCTTTTCATTAATTTATTGAATTTTCTATAGGGATATAGCATTGTCTTAACAGCATATCAATTTTTTTATGGGCAAATCATTTAAGACATTTTTAAAACATACAGCAAAAGATTTTCATAACCAGTCAGTAAATCCACCAGTGGTAAGAGCATCGACAATTATTTTTAAGTCTATGCAACATATAAGAAAGACACAAAAAAAAGCTTTAAAAAACCCCACAGGTGGTCATTTTGATTACGGAAGACAAGGGACCTCTACTACTTATATATTGCAAAAGATTTTAACAAAACTTGAAGAGAGTTATCATGTTTTTACAACACCAACAGGTTTTGGCTCTGTTTTTTTAGCAATATTCAGCGTTGTTAGACCTGGTGATGAAATGTTAGTTGCAGATCCAGTTTACAGCCCTACACGAATTTTAACTGAAGATTATTTAAAAGATTTTAATATAAAGACAGTTTTTTATAATCCACACGACCTCAATACATTAAAAAACAATATTACAAAGAAAACAAAATTGATTTTTGTAGAAAATCCTGGAAGTAATACTTTTGATTTTCAAGATTTGGGTAAAATTATTTCGATTGCAAAAAAGTATAAGCTATACACTGCAATTGATAATACTTGGGGTACCCCTTATTACTTAAAACCAATTAAACTTGGTTTTGATATGTCAATTGTCTCTGCAACTAAATATTATTCTGGACATTCAGATGTTATGGGTGGAAGTTTAGCAGTAAATAAAAGAGTATTTTCCAAAGTTAAAGCAGCAGAAAAAATTACAGGTCTTAGATTAGGACCTGATGATGCTTATTTAATAACTAGGGGGTTAAGAACATTAGACGTGAGATTAGATAGACATAGAGAAAATGCTAAAAAAGTCGCAACATTTTTATCAAAAAATAAAAGAATTAAATTGTTATATCCTTTCAAAAAAAATTCGCAAAATTTTAGAATGTGGAAAAAATATTACTCAGGAGCGTCAGGTTTAATGGGATTAAAGATAAAAGCTAAGAATATCAATTCTGTTCGAAAGTTTGTTAATTCACTGAAATTGTTTGGCTATGGCTATAGTTGGGGTGGATTTGAGAGTTTAGCGCTTCATCAAGAGTTTAGAGAAACTGGTAAAAGGAAATATATGAACTTACCAAAAGATGAACATTTAGTAAGATTACATATAGGTCTTGAAGATCCTAATGATTTGATTGCTGATATTAAACAAGCTTTAAGACATTTAAGATGAGTTCTGAAAAATTTTTTCGCTCAAAAACAGCGATAGTAACTTTATTTGCTGCATGCTTTGTTGTTCTAATTTCTTTGGGTGTTAGACAAACATTTGGTTTGTTCTTTATGGACTTCAACGAAAGTTTAAAGATAAGTAACACCGCGTTTGGTTTTGCAATCGGGATGCAGATGTTGATGTGGGGTTTAACAGGTCCTATCTTCGGAGCTATAGCAGATAAATACGGAGGACATATAGCTATAATTGGAGCATTTATTTTTTATACTTTAGGCGTATATTTTTTATATACGGGTCCAAACACTGGAATATTTTTTCAAATCCATATGGGTTTATTAATCGGAATAGGTCTTGGTGGAACAGCAATAAGTATTCCTATGTCAGTTGTGGGGAAACATTTTCCATTATCTACAAGAACAATCGCTATGAGTTTTGTTACTGCTATTGGATCATTTGGTTACTTTCTTTCACCAATTTTCACTAATTTTTCTCTTACAGAGTTTGGTTGGAACTACACATTATTTGTCTTTTGCTTGTTTTTGTTATCCGGTTTAGTTGCTGCATATTTTGTAAGATCTCCATCTGAAATAGAAAGTGTTGAGAAAACTTCAGATCAATCTTTTAAGGAAGCTCTCTCAGAAGCTTTTAAAACTAAAAGTTATATTTTACTTGTATCTGGTTTTTTTGTGTGTGGCTTTCACATAACTTTGGTGGGAACGCATGTACCAAAATATGTAATAGATAGAGGACTTGAAGATTGGACTGCAGCAGCAATTTTATCTTTAATCGGTTTATTTAATATTTTTGGCTCATTATTAAGTGGCTACCTCTCTGCAAAAATGAGTAAAAAAATTATCCTTAGTGCAATTTACTTTTTAAGAGGTGTTTCTATAATTTTTTTTATATTTATGCCCGCAAGTAATATCAATGCATTTTTATTTGGTGCAAGTTTTGGTTTTTTATGGCTATCAACAGTGCCAGCAACAAGTGGAATTGTAGCTCACCTATTTGGGACAAAATATTTAGGTCTTCTATATGGAATTGTATTCTTAAGTCACCAAGTTGGATCTTTTTTTGGGGCTTATTTAGGGGGTTTATTTTATGATCTATATGGGTCATATGATTATGCGTGGTATTTAGCAATTGCATTATCAGTTTTTGCAGCAATAATTCATTTACCAATAAGAGAAGAACCAGTTTTAAGATTAAAAACAGAATAATTTGAACAGATTAAATCAATTAACAGAGATACATCAGTCAGGAAAACCTTATATTATTTATAAATCTAAAAAAGGATTTAATATTTATACTAATTTCTCAAAAAAAATTATTTTAAATAATAAAAATATTAAAAGTTTTTTGATTAAAAAAAACAAAAAGAAATCAAAAAATACCGATCTTTTTATTGGTTTTTTTGGATATGAGTTATTAAATAATCTAATTGATGTTAAAATCCCAAAACAAAAAAATTTAAACTTTCCCAAAGGTATTTTCTATAAACCAGAAAAAAAGATTAAACTTAGCAACAAGTTAAATTTTAATTTTGAAACTTTTAAATCAGGTAATTTTAAAATAAATATTAATAGAAAAAATTATACGAAAATATTCAATAAATTTAAGAAAAAAATAAAAAGTGGTGAAACATACCAAATTAAAATTTGTACTAAATATAAAACAAAGTCGAAAATTAATCCTTTAGATTTTTTTGCGAGGTTATCTAATACTAATCTAGCTCCCGAGGCTTTTATGATTAAAGATGATAATTTCTCAATAATTAGCTGTTCCCCAGAAACTTTAATTACAAAAAAGGGGAGTGATATATCCACAAAACCAATAGCTGGAACTGTAAAAAAGACCAAGCATTTAAATAAAATAAAAGCATTAAATTATTTTAGAAAAAATTTAAAAGAAACTAAAGAGCACAATATGATTGTTGATATGGAAAGAAATGATTTATCAAGAATTTGTAAAGTAGGGACTGTAAAACTATCTAAACAAAAAATTGTAGAAGAATATAAAGACCTTTTTCATTATGTTAGCCTTATCAAGGGAAAATTAAAAAAAGATATAAATAATTTTGAAATAATTAAAGCAATGATGCCAGGTGGTTCAGTCATTGGGTGTCCAAAGATAAATACTCTTAATCTTTTAAATAATCAGGAAAAAGAAAATAGAAATATTTATACGGGAAGTTTTGGTTACATAAAATTTAATGGTGATATGAGATTTAATATCATTATACGTTCAATTTTGAATTTTAAAAATATATCTGAAATTTCAGTTGCCTCAGGTGTTGTTGTAGATAGTAATGCTAATCATGAATTTAATGAGAATTTTCTCAAAGCCAAAGCGCTAATAGATTTATTTAAATGATTTACGTAATCGATCATAACGATTCCTTTACTCATAATGTAGTTCATCAATTTGCCTTATTTGATAAAGTAGAGTGTGATAATTATGATAAAATTAGTGAAAATAAAATTAAGCGAGCATCAACAATAGTTTTCTCACCAGGGCCAGGTAATCCTAAAAATTATCCAATCACTTCAAAAATTTATAAAAAATATAAAGGAAAAAAAAAGATAATTGGGATTTGTTTAGGGTTTCAACACATTTTATTCTGTGAAGGAGCAAAAATTGTTGAACAGAAAAAGATTTATCATGGTTTTCAATCAAATGTGAAAGTAATTAACAATAAATCTTTATTCAAAAAAGAAAAAATATTCAAAGTTGGCAGGTATCACTCTTTGAAGTTAAAAGAGCCTTTCAAATCTAATAATTTTGAGATAACTATGAGGTGTTTAAATTCAAATGTCGCTATGGCATTTGAAAATCATAAGGAAAAAATATATGGATTTCAATTTCACCCAGAATCTTTTTTAACTATCAATGGTAACTTACTTATTAAAAAAATCTTATCTGCTTAAAGACTTAAAACAAATTGAATTTCAAGATCTTTGGGGAGGTCACGGAATTTTTACAACAATGTGGATTTTTGGAAAACCACCAAAAATTTTATTTTTCGATAATCATTTAAAAAATTTAATTTCATCCTTAAAAAAATATCGAATTAAAAAAAAATCTTTAAAAAAAGATATTTTAAAAATAATTAATAAAAATTTATCTAAAAAAAGGAATTATAATCATTTATTGAGAATTGCTATAAATAAGAAAATTATTTCAATATCTTTAAGAAAAAGACTTAAACCAAAATTAAATTTCAATTTAAAGTTAGTAAAATTCAAAAGAGAAAAACCAGAATTTAAAAATCTTAAATACAAAAAAATCTTATCATATTTAACTAGAATGGATAACTCTCAATCAGATATTGCATTGGTATCTAATAAGAAATTATTAGAAACTGGAACCTCAAATTTATTATTTGTTAAAAATCAAAAATTTTTTACACCTAAAAAAGATTATTATGAGGGAAATACTTATAAATTTTTTAAAACCAAAATTAAAAAAATAATTAAGAAAGATATTTTGCTTAAAGAGATAAAAAATTATGATGAAATATTATTAATAGGATCTGGGAAAGGGGTTACTTCAGTTAGAACTATAAATGAGCTCAAATGGAAAAGAAAAAACCTTAAAAAATTCAAGTTTCTATCAAAACAATATGATGAAGTTATAAATAAATGCAATTCTTATAGATTTTAGGTAATGAAAGATCCAAACAATCCTTGTTTATTTTGTAATGTTAAAAAAACTGGATGTGCTCATGAAAATGAGTTCGCATATGCAAGTTATGACTCATATCCAGTTTCAGAACATCATTGTTTAATTATACCCAAAAGACACATAAAGGATTATTTTGATTTATCTAATGATGAATTAATTGCGTGTAATGATCTTATTAAAATTATAAAAAAAGAAATAACCGATAGAGATCCTTTAGTTAAAGGATTTAATCTAGGTACAAATATAGGAATTGTATCTGGTCAGTCTATTTTACATTGTCATTTTCATCTGATTCCCCGTAGAAAAGGAGATGTAGTTAATCCTCAGGGTGGAGTACGATCAGTCATCCCAAACAAACAACATTATAAAAGAAATAATTAGCCTGTTATAAAGACAAATTGACCCCAGTTTGTGGTTGAACTATAAATTCAACTATATATAAAACTTTAAAATTAATTCAAAATTTAACAAAAGGCGGAAATGTTAGGTAATAATCCTTTTTCAATTTTATCCGAGACAATTTCACCATTAGCAATGCAATCTTTTATCATTGCAATGATTTTGTTAATTGCAGTTGGAACTATTATTCAAATGATACATCATAAAAATTTGACTTATTTTTTTAACAATGCCAAAAAAGCAAAACTATCAGCAACAAAAAAGCTTGGTGTTGGAGAAAAGGTTTCCGTTATTGCAAAAACAACAGTTGTAGATATTGGTACAACCTCAGAATTAGGTTTTGGTAAAAGAAGATTGGCCCATGTTCTAGGAATGTATGGAACAATTTTATTTTGGGTGTCTTCAGTTATTTTAGTTTTTTGTTACACAGGTGCTGATAAACCAAGCTCTCAAACTTGGTCAACGATTTGGCATGCAGGAGCAATCTTAACATGTTTAGGTGGATATTGGTTTTGGTTTTTTTTAAGAGTTGATGTCTCAGCAGAAGCACATCCTTGGTATAGAATCATTAAAGCTGATTTATTTGTTTTAGCTTTACTTGCCTGTTCAACTTTTGGACTAGCATGGTCTTACACTCAATTTAGTGGACAAATAGGATTATCATATTTATTTTTAATTTTATTTGTTGCATCTAATTTAATTCTATTTGGTGGTGTATATTGGTCTAAATTTGCGCACATGTTCTATAAACCTGGAGCAGCAATACAAAAAAATTTAGCAGAGGCTGATGGATCTAGGGATAATTTACCCCCACCAGCTGACGCGCCTGAGCAATTTGGCTTGGGTATAAAAAGAGAAGAGCCAAAACATTATTAATATGTTAATAGAAAAAGGAGTAAAATAAAAATTATGTCAACTTTTGTATACATGACAAGATGTGATGGTTGTGGACATTGCGTAGATATATGTCCCTCAGACATCATGCATATTGATGAAAATATTAGAAGAGCAAAAAATATTGAACCAAATTTTTGTTGGGAGTGTTATTCATGTGTTAAAGCATGTCCCAATCATGCGATTGATGTTAGAGGGTATGCTGATTTTGCTCCAATGGGACACAGTGTTAGAGTTAGAAGAGAAGAAGAAAAAGGTACTATATCTTGGAAAATTAAATTTAGAAATGGCACAGAAAAAAACTTTGTGTCACCAATTACAACGAAACCTTGGGGAAAATTTATTCCTAAGCTTGCTGAAGGTGATACACCTAATCAAGGAGAGATTAATTCACAAAGATTATATAGTGAGCCTGAGGGTTTAAATACCAACAAAGAATTACCATCAGTCCCTAAAGAATCTTTCAAAAAAGGGGTTTATTATTAATGGCTAAGCATAAAACACACTATGAAGAATGTGATGTGTTAGTTGTTGGTGGTGGAATGGCTGGCACTGGAGCAACATTTGAGGCTAGACATTGGGGAAGAGATTTAAAAATTGTTTGTGTAGAAAAAGCAAACATTGATCGAAGTGGTGCGGTCGCACAAGGCTTATATGCAATCAATTGCTACATGGGTATGCAGTGGGATGAAAACCAGCCTGAAGACCATGTAAGATATGCTAGGAATGATTTAATGGGAATGGTTAGAGAAGATTTGGGTTATGACATGGCCCGTCATGTAGACTCTACTGTTCATATGTTTGACGAATGGGGTCTTCCGATGATGAAAAATGAAAAAACAGGAAGATATCTAAGAGAAGGTAAATGGCAAATCATGATTCATGGTGAAAGTTATAAACCAATTGTTGCTGAGGCAGCAAAAAAATCTGCAGATAAAATTTACAATAGAATAATGGTTACACATTTATTAATGGACGAGGCTCATGAAAATAGAATTGGTGGAGCAGTTGGTTTTAATATGAGAACTGGAGATTTTCATGTGTTTAGAGCTAAAGCTGTTATTGTTGCAGCTGGTGGAGCATCACACATATTTAAGCCTAGAGCTGTTGGAGAAGGAATGGGAAGAACTTGGTACGCACCATGGAGTAATGGATCAGCTTATGCTTTACCTATTGCAGCAGGCGCGAAGATGACTCAAATGGAAAATAGAATTGTATTGTGTAGATTTAAAGATGGTTATGGACCTGTTGGAGCATACTTTTTACATTTAAAAACATATACACAAAATGCCAATGGCGAAAACTATGAAAAAAAATGGTACGATCAAACTAAAGAATTAGTGGGGGAGTATATTGATCATCACCCAACTCCTACTTGTTTAAGAAATCACGCATTTATTCAAGAGGTTGCCGCAGGAGGTGGACCAATACACATGGTAACTAAAGAGGCTTTTCAAGACCCTCATTTAGAAACTGTGGGTTGGGAAAACTTTTTAGGGATGACAGTCGGTCAAGCGGTTGTTTGGGCGTCACAAAATATTGATCCAAAATATACAAATCCAGAACTCACCACATCTGAGCCGTACGTAATGGGTTCACATGCTACATGTTCTGGAGCATGGGTTAGTGGACCAGAAGATTTATCTCCTCCAGAATATTTCTGGGGCTATAATAGAATGTTAACAATTGATGGACTTTTTGGTGCAGGAGATACAGTAGGTGGTAGTGCTCACAAATTTTCATCAGGCTCATTTACTGAGGGAAGATTAGCAGCAAAAGCTGCAGTAAAGTATATTGAAGATAAAAAAGCTGAGGGAATAAATGTTTCAGACAAACAATGTGATGATTTTAAAAAGGCAGTTTATAAACCTTTAGACACTTATACAGTTGCTCAAAACGAGATTACGGGTGGAACAGTTTCCCCAAGCTATATTTCGCCAATTCAAGGTCTTCAAAGACTTCAAAAAATTATGGATGAATATGTAGGAGGTATTACATCTAACTATATGACAAATGGTAATTTATTAAAAAAAGCCCTTGAGTTGTTAGATTGGCTTCAAGAGGATTTGGAAAATGTAGGAGCTGAAGATTACCATCAATTAATGAGAGCATGGGAGTTAAAACATAGAGCCTTGACATCCCAGTGTGTAACTGAGCATACTTTATTTAGAGAAGAAACTCGTTGGCCTGGTTATTATTATAGAGGAGATTATATGAAACTAGATGATGAGAATTGGCATTGTTTAACTGTTTCAAGAAGAGACCCTAAAACAGGTAAATTTACACTAGAGAAGGTTCCTGTTTATCATATTGTTGACGAGGAAGAAAAAAAGAAAGCGTCTTAGTACTCTTAAAAAATAAAATTCAATGGACCTTTTGTCTAAAACTGATCAAGAGATATTTGAAATAGGCAAGCCGTTTTGGGAAAATCTTGTAAAATCCTCAAATCTTAAAGATTATGGGAGCTTCACAAGGGATTTTTCAACTCAAATGTTATTTGGGGCAAATGAAGTTGAATTAGGAAAGCAATGGGCAAACAATGAGTTAATTACAAATTTAAACGAGACTTATGAGCCTTTTGGAACCCTAAGGAGGGGTGAACATATTACAGTTTTGATTAAACAGACAAATAAGAAAATACCAGGTGAATTCTTAGGTAGAATGGTTCTTGGTGTCGAGGATGGTGAGATCAAGGTTTTTGGGGCAACAATCTATTAAAAAAAAATTATTTAAAATTCAATTATAGTTTGACAATTTTTTTACTAGGTGTATTGAGAAGTATAGATGCACTTTCCAAATATAAAAATTCCTCAAAGAATTGTAGAGAAAAAGACAACATTTATTAAGACTGGAATTTTTTCTGCAATAGTTGCTTGTTGGGGAGTTATCTTATTTGGAACTTTTATTACTTTTAATTAATTTTAAAAATAAATTAAAAGTTATTTTTAATGGATGTTTTTTTACCTATAGCCCAAGTTTTTGTAAATCCAGTTGAAATACTTTTATTGAGTGCGATTGTCGGAGTTCTTTCAGGTTTATTCGGTGTCGGAGGAGGTTTTTTGATGACACCCTTTTTAATTTTTTTAGGAGTTCCACCGGCGTACGCAGTTGCAAATGAAGCAAATAATATTTTGGCTACTTCAGTATCAGGATCAACTACTCATTATCTAAAAAATACTTTGGATTATAAAATGGGATTAATCATTGTAATTGGAGGCTCGATAGGAACAGCTTTAGGTATTTATACTTTTACATATTTTAAAGATATTGGAAAAATAGATACAGTTATCTCCTTAGCTTATATGTACATTCTTGCGATAATTGGGACTTTGATGTTGGTAGAGAGTCTTGGTGAAATTGATAAAGCCAAAAAAAATATTGTAATTAAAAAAAAATTACATGTTCATTATTGGATACACGGACTTCCAATTAGAATGAGATTTCCAAAATCAAAATTATATGAAAGTATTTTCACACCTATATTAATTGGTTTAGTTGTTGGTTTTATAGCTGCAATAATGGGAATAGGTGGTGCATTTATTTTAGTACCAGCAATGATTTATATTATAAAGATGCCTACTAAATTAGTACCGGGAACTTCCTTGTTTGTAACTATTTTTGTAAGTGTTATAGTTACATTTTTACACTCAATAAATTATGGATCTATAGATTTAATGTTAGTTTTATTATTAGTCATCGGATCAATTGTTGGAGTTCAAGTTGGTCAGAAAATTGGAGAACAAATTGATAGTTCAGGATTAAAAGCTTTATTGGCAATTTTATTGTTAATTGTTGGAATAGTCATAGCGTACGACACTTTTTTTGTAGAGGAGATACAAAAAGAAACTTTAAATGTAGTTAATCAAGATCTAAACTTTTTTTCACAGTTTATAAAAGAGTTTTCTGAAGATATGCCATTTTTCTATGGTTTGTTTTCAATTTTATTTGCTGTTTCTCTTGGTATTGCAGCTGCGTTTATTAGAAGATCGATTTCGAAATTTAGACAAAAGTATTTTAATAAAACTGTAAAACAATCTAAATAAAAAATTTAAGATAGATTTCTATTGTAAAGATACAAACAATTCCAACAGTAAGCATTGCTATAAATCCAACTATAAATGGTTTGTATCCCATACTTATGATGTCTTTTAAATTCGTGGATAAACCGATAGCAGCCATTGCCATTGTTAGAAAGATTTTTGATAAAGCTTTAATAAGAGTGATCATTTGAATCCAATGTTCGTTGTTTGAAACAAAAATCTCATCACCTATATTTCTTAAAACAACCATTCCAACAAATCCTAAAATAAAATAAGGAAAAATATTTAGTATCGAGTAGTTTTTTTCTTTTGAAACCCCACGATTATAAAGAAATGCAAAAAGAGGTATCATTATAATTAAAAAGGTGTTTCTTATAAGTTTAGTTACGGTTGCAATGTTTAAAGTCTCAGGACTATTAAATTGTTGATCATAAATCAGACCAGCAGCAGCTACTTGTGAAGTTTCATGAATTGCAGTTCCCAAAAAAAGACCAGCGAAAAATGAATTTCCATCAAAGTAAAAGTTAGCAAAATAAGGATATAAAAGCATAGATAAAATCCCAAATAAAGTAATATTTGCTATAGCATATGAAATTTCATTTTTACTTGCTTTGATAACTGGAGCAGTGGCCATTATTGCCGTTGTACCGCAAACTGTACATCCTATGGATGTTAAGTAAGCCATTCTAGTTGGTATCTTTAGTATTTTAATAAGAAGTTTAATGGTTATTAAAACACTTATGATACAAATTATAATTAATGGAATTGCAATTTTACCAAATTCTATGAATTCAAAAGGTTTTAATTGAATACCTAAACAAATAATTCCAAGTTTTAGTATATATTCCTTGCTAAAATCCAATCCTTTTTGAAAATTGTCACGTATTTTAAAAAAATTACCAAAAAATATTCCTAACAAAATGGCAATCATTGCAGTTGAAATAGGACTTTTGTTATATCCAAGAAGTTCAATACCAATAATGTTGTTAAAACCCTCAGATAATGAATAAAGAATAAAAGCAAGAATTATGCCTGGCAAAACTACCAAGTATTTATTATTCAACATTATATTTATTTAAGATTAGGCGCTTCTATACAATTTAGTCATAACAAACTCCTTATGACCTAAAGCTTCTGCACAAGTTAATCTTCCATTCGCTACTTTAAGAGTAGTTTCGATAAGTTTATCTCCTGCTTCAGATAAATTCATTTCTCTTGAAAGAATTTTTGAAACATCGCAATCTATATGTTCGCCCATTCCCTTTACTGTTAAAGGGTTGGCAGTCAATTTAATAACTGGTTCTATTGGATTACCAACTATATTTCCTTGTCCTGTAGGAAATAAATGAATATTAAAACCTGCGGCCGCTTGAAGCGTCACACATTCAGCTGCTGCAGACGAGGTATCCATAAAATATAAACCTTTACCTTTTTTTGGTTCTTCAGCAGGCTCTAAGACATCAATAAATTTACAATTCCCAATTTTTTGAAAGTTTCCAAAAGCCTTTTCCTCAATAGTTGTCAAACCACCCGCAATATTTCCTGCCGTTGGTTGACTTTCAGAAAGATCATCTGTTGCTTCTTTAAGAATAAATTCATTGTAAGAGCTCCATGTCTTCATAAATTTATCTGAGGCTTCTTTTGTTGCTCCCCTAGATGCACAAACTTTTTCAGCTCCAGTTAACTCTGATGTTTCACCAAAACATAAATGGACACCTAAAGGTTCAAGTTTATCCATTAAATTTCCAACAGTCGGATTTGATGCTAATCCAGATGTAGTATCAGACTCACCACATTTAACTGAAATCCATAAATCACTGATTGGACATTCCTCTCTTTGTTTTTCAGATGCCCACATAACAAACTCTTGTGCTTTTTTTGAAGCTTTCATTACTGTTCCTATGTCTCCAGTTCGCTCTATATGGAAGCCTTCTACCGGTTTCCCTGTTTTAGCTATTCCATCAACAATTTTTTTTGTCCATTTAGGCTCAATTCCAATAACAATTACTGCAGCAACATTAGGGTTACTACCAGTACCAATCATAGTTCTAAAATGTAATTCTAAGTCTGCTCCAAATTGAAGTCTGCCGTATGAATGTGGTAATGCAATTGTACCTTTGATGTTATTAGCTACTGCCTCAGCACAGGCATTAGATATATCATCGACGGGAAGAATTATTACATGATTTCTTGTTCCAGCTCTTCCATTTTCTCTTTTATAACCTAAAAAACTTTTTGGGATTTCCATAAGATTACCATTTTTTTGTTTTTACATTATGAACATGAACATGTTCACCTTTTTTAATAGATTTGACTACCTTACCAATATCATGTCCATATTTAAGTATTGTGTCACCCTCATTTAAGTCAATCATTGCAATTTTATGTCCTAGAGGAATTTCATCCATTGATTGAATATTCACAGAACTGTCATTTTCCATTATCCAGCAACTACAATCTTGTTTTGGGGTAATTTTCTCAGTAACAACAACACCAACATTATCTTTTTGGTCATGTATTATTATGTCTGTAGCCATAAATAGGTCGATTTGTTTGTTTGAATTTTGTGAAATCTTATATATTAATCGCAAAAAACTAACAAATAGTTTTTAAAAAATTTGTACCATTTATTAATTTAGAAAGGTTTTATTAATGACAAAAATGACGACAGAAGAGGCCTTTGTAAAAGTTTTACAAATGCACGGCATTGAACATGCTTTTGGTATAATTGGTTCTGCATTTATGCCAATCTCAGATATTTTTCCAGATGCTGGAATTACATTCTGGGATGTCGCTCATGAAACCAATGGTGGGTTAATAGCTGATGGTTATACAAGATCCACTGGAAAAATGTCTATGGTCATTGCTCAAAATGGACCTGGCATAACTGGATTAGTTACACCAATTAAAACAGCTTATTGGAATCATACACCTTTACTTTTGGTAACTCCACAAGCAGCAAACAAAACTATGGGCCAAGGGGGCTTTCAAGAAGTTGAACAGATGAATTTATTTAAAGATATGGTTTGTTATCAAGAAGAAGTAAGAGATCCCTCAAGAATGGCAGAGGTTTTAAATAGAGTAATAGAAAAAGCAATAAGAGGATCAGCTCCAGCTCAAATAAATGTTCCAAGAGATTATTGGACACAAGTAATAGATATTGAACTTCCACCGATTGTAAGATTAGAAAGACAAGGTGGTGGAGCAGAGGCGATAGATAAGGCTGCAAAACTTTTATCAAATGCAAAATTTCCTGTAATTTTATCTGGAGCAGGAGTTGTTATTGGTGGAGCAATTGAAGAAACAAAAAAACTTGCAGAAAAATTAGACTCACCAGTTTGCTCTGGTTATCAACATAATGATAGCTTTCCAGGAAGTCATCCGTTGGCAGTTGGACCATTAGGATACAATGGATCTAAAGCTGCTATGGAACTTATTTCAAAAGCAGATGTAGTTTTAGCTTTAGGAACAAGACTAAATCCTTTTTCAACTCTTCCAGGATATGGAATTGATTATTGGCCAAAGAATGCAAATATTATTCAAGTAGATATGAATCCAGACAGAATTGGTTTAACAAAAAAAGTTACTGTTGGAATAAGTGGTGATGCAAAATTAGTTGCAACACAGATTTTAGAAAAATTATCTTCAAATGCGGGAGACATTGATAGACAAAAGAGAAAAGATCTAATCCACCAAACAAAATCTGCTTGGTTACAAAAATTATCAAGTTTAGATCATGAGGATGATGATGAAGGAACAGTATGGAATAAAGAAGCAAGAGAGAGAGATAAGGATAGAATGTCCCCAAGACAAGCGTGGAGAGCAATACAAGCTGGAATGCCTGAAGATGTAATTATATCTAGTGATATAGGAAATAATTGTGCAATTGGAAATGCATATCCAACATTTGAAAAACCGAGAAAATATTTAGCACCAGGTTTATTTGGTCCTTGTGGTTACGGTTTTCCCTCAATCTTGGGAGCAAAGATAGGATGTCCTGACACTCCAGTTATTGGTTTTGCAGGAGATGGAGCTTTTGGAATTAGTATGAACGAAATGAGTTCTTGTGCAAGAGAGGAGTGGCCCGCGATTACGATGGTAATTTTTAGAAATTACCAATGGGGTGCGGAAAAAAGAAATACAACTCTTTGGTTTGATAATAATTTTGTTGGAACAGAACTTGATCCAGAATTAAGTTTTGCAAAAGTTGCTAATGCCTGTGGTTTAAAAGGAGTAACTGTTAAAACGATGGAAGAGACTACTGAAGCTATTAAAAAATCTTGTGAAGATCAAAAGAAAGGTATCACAACATTTATTGAGGTTATTTTAAATCAAGAATTAGGTGAACCTTTCAGAAGGGATGCTATGAAAAAACCAGTTAGAGTAGCTGGTATTAAAAAAGAAGATATGAAAAAGCAACCTTCTTTAAACTCCTAACTATTCTAAAATTTTTTTCATTCTATAACTTCATATCAGGCCAGTCTTTATTATTATATTTATCCAGTTCTTTTTTTGTGATTGGTCTAAACAATATCCAACCAATCACGATTACAAGAACAAATAGAATTAATGTTTGCATGATTTAATTTATTATAGAGATAGGATCTAGTCTAGCTTCAAACTTATCATTTTTTAAATCTTTTAAATTCTCATCAAGTGTCGTAATCTTTATTTATGGACGAAATTAAAATAGGCTCAAATAGAAGTTTTGGTGTCGTATTTTTTGTAGTATTCCTACTGATAGCACTTTATCCTGTTATAAATAATGGAGAGATAAGAATATGGTCTCTAATTTCTTCAATTATATTTCTAATTTTGGGATTGCTAAATTCAAAACTTCTAAATCCATTGAACAAACTTTGGTTCAAGTTTGGTATTGTATTAGGAAAAATAATTTCACCTTTAATAATGGGAATTATTTTTTTTTTAGTGGTTACACCCACTGGTTTGATAATGAGATTGTTAAGAAAAGATATTTTAAACTTAAGATATAATCAAAATTCATCTTATTGGATTGAAAAAAAAGGTCCAAAAAGTAAAATGAAAAATCAATTTTAATATGAGTTTTATAAAAGAATTTTGGGAGTTTTTAAAAGTAAGAAAAAAATACTGGCTATTACCAATAATTATCGTTTTAGTTTTATTTGGTGGATTAATTGTTTTAACGCAAGGTTCAGCTGTGGCTCCATTTATTTATACAATATTTTAAAGTGATCTCTATATTAGGTATATCAGCATTTTATCATGATAGTGCGGCATGTGTCTTAAAAGATGGTGAAATCGTTGCTGCTGCTCAAGAAGAAAGATTTACTCGAAAAAAGCATGATCCTAATTACCCTAAAAATGCGATAAATTTTGTTTTAGATTATTCTAATTTAAAATTAAGTGAAGTTGATCATATAGTTTTTTTTGAAAAACCCTTTTTAAAATTTGAAAGACTTTTAGAGACTTATGTTGGTTTTGCACCTAGAGGCTTTGTTTCTTTTGCAAAAGCAATGCCAATTTGGATTAAAGAAAAACTTTTTCAAAAAAATCTATTATTTAATAAACTAAAAGAACATGATAAAAATTACAAATCTGATAAAAATATTTTTTTTTCAGATCATCATTTAAGTCATGCAGCCAGTGCTTTTTTCCCATCTCCTTTTGAA
The DNA here is from genome assembly GCA_902558225.1 of uncultured Pelagibacteraceae bacterium. Lineage (GTDB taxonomy): Bacteria > Pseudomonadota > Alphaproteobacteria > Pelagibacterales > Pelagibacteraceae > Pelagibacter. The sequence goes on from CACEDG010000002.1 coordinate 38,871, forward strand.
GAAGCAATCATATTAACTGCAGATGGAGTAGGTGAATGGGCAACAACTACTGTAGGGGTAGGGAAAAATAACCATCTCGAGATAAAAAAAGAAATTCATTTTCCACATTCACTTGGACTTTTATACTCAGCTTTTACTTACTACACAGGATTTAAAGTTAATAGTGGAGAATACAAACTCATGGGTTTGGCTCCATATGGAAAACCTATTTACGAAGAACAAGTTAAACAGTTAATTGATATAAAAGAAGACGGAACATTTAGATTAGATCAAAAATATTTTAATTATGCAACTGGTTTAACAATGACCAGTAATAAATTTGATATTTTATTCGGACAGAAACCCCGTGACCCTAAAAATGAAAAAATAAGCCAATTCCATATGGATATTGCAGCATCAATACAAAAAGTAACTGAAGAAATAATGATAAAATTATCAAAGGCTCTCCGTAAAGAATATAACATTAAAAATTTATGTCTTGCAGGTGGTGTTGCTTTGAATTGTGTTGCCAACGGAAAAATCTTAGAAGAAAAAATTTTTGATAATATTTGGATACAACCAGCAGCTGGAGATGCAGGTGGCTCATTAGGTGCGGCTTTGGCATTATGGCATATAGAGCATGGTAATATTAGAAAAATAAATCCATTAGATAATATGAAAGGCTCGTATCTTGGTACTGAGTTTTCTCAATTACAAATCGAAGAAGAGTTAAAATCTGTCGGAGCTAACTTCGAAACTTTTGATTATAGAAATATGATTGATAAAACATCAGATTATTTGTCAAATGAAAAGGCAGTAGGATGGTTCCAAGGCAGGATGGAATTTGGACCAAGAGCTCTAGGCTCAAGATCAATTTTGGGGGATCCAAGATCAGATAAAATGCAAAGAAATCTTAATTTAAAAGTAAAGTATAGAGAAAGTTTCAGACCTTTTGCACCCTCAGTTCTTAGAGAAGATCTATCCAACTGGTTTGACATCAATGTAGATAGTCCATACATGTTGTTGGTAGCTAATATTAATCCTGAAAAAAAAATTGAAATGTCCGATGAACAAAAAAAACTTTTTGGTATTGAAAAACTAAATGTAAAAAGATCTGAAATTCCAGCTGTGACACATGTTGATTACTCAGCTAGAGTTCAAACAGTTTCAAAAAATACTAATAATCGATATTATGATTTGATTTTAAAATTTAAGGAAAAAACTGGCTGTCCAGTTATAGTCAACACCTCATTTAATGTGAGAGGAGAACCTATTGTAAACACACCAATTGATGCTTTTAATTGTTTTATGGGAACTGAATTAGATTATTTGGTTATTGGCAACTGTATTTTAGATAAAAAAAAACAAAATCCTATGCAAAAGAAAGATTATAAATCAAAATTTGAATTAGATTAAAAATCTATTTTTTCAATAATACCATCAAAGATCAATTTTGTTCCCATTTCATTCCAATGAATATCTCCATAGATAAAGTTTTCAAAAATAAATTTTCTTTTTTCTTCATTTTGAAATTTATTATAAAGATTTACAAAATTTATTTTGTTTTGATTAGAGAAATTTAGCCAGTGTTTTTGATGAAATTCGTCACCATATAAAATCTGTGTTGGCCAAGGGTATATTATTAGTGAAGCATCTATATTTTTTTCTTTAAATAAATTGAATAGTTTAGTTAGATACTTGTTTGATTGACTGAGGCCTTTTTTAACTTCGTCAAATTTTTTATCATTAAAAGTCCAAAAACCTCTATCGATATGTGTCATTCTGTAATACATAACATCATCTCTGTTAGTATCAAAAAAACTTTTATCTAAATTCTTAGAAGCTTTAAATTTTAGTTTAACATAATTTTTGATAATTTCAGTTTGATCAGATATTACGCTAAATAACCTGAATATAATAAAATTATCTCTTAAGAAGCTTCCAAATTTATAAAAATTCTTTTTGAGGATGCTTTGTTTTTTGGTTTCCTCATAAGTCAAAATATTTCCATTATTGTCAAATTTAATGAAAAGTTCATCAAAGACATCTGAAATATCTAAAAAAACTAATGCTTGATCAATTTTATAACCTTTGTTGATATAAAATTCTGTTTTTTTAAAATATATACTGGGTGAATATGAACCTAATGCAGAATTTAATACTTCGTATTCACTACCCAAATGAGAAGCTAATAAACCAGCAAAAGTTTTTTCGTAAGGTAAACCTGATCCCTCGATAAAAGAATCCCCTATTAATAGAATTCTTTTTTGATATTTATTACTTTTCAAAATTTCTCTATTTTCTTTATCAAAAAAACCAAGTGAATTAGTAATTACCCTTTTTTGAATTTTTCCTCCCCAATTTTCAACTTGATTAATATTAGGCAATATTTTGTGATGATAATCTTTTGAAGAAACTCTCCACCATTTTTCTTCCAAATTTAAGATTGACCAATATTGCGTATTTTTGAAAATTAAATTTGATAGAGTTAAATCAAATACAAGTAATATCAAAATAAATTTAATTTTTTTCATTCATATAATGATTAATGTTTTTACTAATAATTAGGTGACCATTTTTATTCCAATGCACATCGCAAGGGATAAAATTGTTTAAATAATTATTAGGCTTATTTTCAATTATAAAATCATCTCTAGTATCAATTAAAACAACTTTGTTATTTAGCGACCACTCATTTAAAAATTTAAAATGTTTACTATTTTCTGAATTTATTTCGTCAATTACCTCAAGTGCTGAGGGATAATTAACAATTATTATCTCAAATTTATATTTTTTGGATAGAGATTTAATCTTATTTAAATAATCTAATGATTTATTAATACCTTCCTCAACCCATTTTTGATCAACAATTTTGTCATAATAACTATAACCAAACCTCTTTGAATCTAAATAATTTTTATAGTTAATGACATTAGTTTTTTGGATACATTTTTGAGTGTTATTAGAAATGGTTGGAGCTGATATATTTTCATAAAATTTGAAAATAAAAGAATTTTGTTTAAGGTAATTTTTAATTTTATATTTCCTATTTTTTGTTTCAACTTGATTGTCATCTAACCATTTTCTTACAATATTCCCTTTTTTATCCTCTCTGTAAAATTGTGCTTCATCTTGTATATCGGAATGATCAACAAATATGAAAATTTTTTCAAAAGAAATTTTTTTCTCTTCAATGATATTTTTAATTAATTTATAATATATTGAGGGCGAATAACTGACATAGCCAAGATTTAAGAAATTGTAGTTTGATTTTTTAATTTGAGAGATAAAGTGATCTCTATAATCAATACCGGATCCGTAAACAAATGAATCTCCAATAAATCCAATATTTTTTTTTGATCTATCAATAAAAAAATTATCATTTTCTCCTATCCTCATGGATAGTTCATTAGTTTTAACTTTATATTTTTTTTTACCCCAAAATTCATAAACATTTATGTTTGCTGCTATACTGTGGTGAAATTTATCAGATTTTAATGAATAATTTCTCGATGTACCAATTTTTTTTTTTAATTTTTCAGGTAAAATTATATTGATAAATAAATCAAAGATTAAAACAAGAAGTGTAATGATTATAAAATTTTTAAAAAATTTCATAACTAAGTATTTCATATAGCCCAATGTTTGTTGAAGCTCAATTAATTTTAATTTTTATATTCAGTCTATTATTAACAAGTATTTTTAATAATAAAATTATTAAAACAATATTAAGTGTTTTTTTAACATTTTTTTTAATATTTGAAATTATTTCTTACTATTTAACAGATGAACTTATTGATTATCGTTTTTTTATTCATACAGATATTTCCTCAATTAAAGTTTTTTATTTTCAATTTAAAAAAGAAATATTATTTTTAATTTTTTTAATTATCATAATAAATTACATAATTATTAAAGTTGATTTAAAAAAAATTTTAAGTTTTAAAAAATCTTATTATTTTTTATTGATATTTGTTTTTTTATCTATTTCTCTTCCTAACAAAAGTGCGATTAACAAATTATATGAAATCAACAAAATATATAATAAAAATTTATTTTACGATATAAGTGAATTTAATAATAAAAAATCAAAAGAATATGAAGATTTTGTAAAAAAAAACAATCTTAACTATTTAATTATCAATGAAAATTTAGAATCAAAAAAAAATTATAATATATTATATTTAACATTAGAATCTATTGATACTGGCTTCATAGAGTCGCTCCCAGAGTTAACTCCTAATTTAAACAAACTTAAAAAAGAATGGAATTTCAAAAAAATCAAAAACGTTAATGGTTGTGGATGGTCTAGTGGAAATTTATATTGTATAATGACTGGGTTACCAGCATATTTTCCTTTCGAAAAAAATAAAATATTTCAGGGATTAAAAGAGATAAAAATTATATCTTTAGGAGACATATTTAAAAAGTCTCAATTTGATTTTCAAGAGTATTTTGTAGGTGAGTCAACGTTTGTAGGAACTAAAGATTTATTAGAAACGATGAATTTTAATGTTTTTGATCATAATAAATCAACTGGCAATTATAAAGTGTATCCAAACGAGTTTGGTTTTCACGATAAAGATTTATTTTATGAAATAAAAAAAAGAATAAAAAATCTTAAAATGAAAAATAATTCTTTTGTAATTTACGCTGCAACAATTAATTCCCATTTAAACGGAATAAAAGATGATAGAATGAGTGCACTCATAGGAAATAATTACAATAATGATCTTGAACATTCCGTAAAATCTTTAGATTATCTTATTGGTGACCTAATAAAATTTTTAGAACGAGAAAAACTATTAGAAAATACAGCTGTTTTTATTGGACCTGATCATTTGTTGCCAAATAATAAATCTATCAAAGAAACCTATAAAAAATTTAGCGATATTGAGAGGTCATTATATTTAATTTCAAATAAGGATTTTCCATCAAGTATTACTCAAACACAAATTGAAATCCCAAAAATAGTACTGGATACAGCAAAAATAAAACATAATCATAAGTTTTTTTTTGAATACAATTCAATTGAAAATTTAGATGAATACTTAAATAAAAATAAATCTAATTTTTCTTTTTTTAATAAATCAAATGTAAATTTTATCGAAGCACCCAAAGTCATCAATCTTTCGATTGAAGATAATATTTTAAGTTTAATAAACGATGATTCTAAAATATATGAATTAAAGTTAGAAAATAAATCTCTTTCATATGTAAATTTACTATTTGATAAGGATTTCATTTTTAAAAATGACGAAAATCCTAAAGAAAGTATATCTGCTAGAAGAATAAGTAGAGAGGATGAAAAATTTAAATATCATCATTTAACTGTTTTAAAAAATGATAATAAAATTATTAGTGCAAAATTTATAAACTCATACGACAAATCAATAATGCACTTCAAATTAGATAACGGTTTAGCAAAATTTGATGTGAAAAATTATAAAAAAAACAATGATTTTACTGACTACTTAAATGATAAAAATAGATTTATTGCTCACGCTGGTGGTGGTTTAAATGGGCAAAAATATTTGAATACTTTAGAGGCTTTGAATGAGAATTATTCAAAAGGACTTAAACTATTTGAATTGGATCTAAAATTAACTTCTGATGGATTTATTGTTGCAGTTCACGATTGGGAAAATTGGAAAAAAAACTCTAATTATAAAGGGAATATTCCACCCAAATTGAGTGATTTTAATAAAGTAAAAATATTTAATAAATATACTCCGTTAGATTATCAAAAAATTAATACATGGTTTGATCAGAATAAAGATACAATTCTTATAACTGATAAAATAAAAGATTTATTTGCAATTAACAATCAAGTAAAAATTGATAAATCAAGAATATTCATAGAGACGTTTAGTGAGGATAGCACAATAAAATTTATAAATAGTGGCTATAACGTGATTGCAAATATTGATTTTTTAAAGTTGATACAAAACCCTATTAATTTCTTAATTGATAATAGAATTAAATATATTTCAGTGCCCCATATAATAAAAGATGATTTAAAATATAATTTTTTAAATTATCTAAAAAGTTTTTATAAAGATGAGTTTACTAAAAAATTATTAGAAAACGGCTTCAAATTTTATGCTTATGGACTAAATGAGAAAAAAGATAAAATTACTGAAATAGATATTATATGTAATTATAGAAATATTTTTTATGGAATGTATGTAGATGAGTGGGATTTTGATAAATCATTTAAGTTGTGTGAAAATTAATTAAGCTAGTTTATAAAATTACCAAGTCTAGTTTTTGTTTTCCTAGTCGTTCATTACCATTTTTAGTAACTAAATAAGTCTCACCTAAATTCATTGCTAATTGATTTTCTGAATCCATTAAAATCATGTGTATGAAAAAAACATTACCTTGTTCAATTGTGTAAGGATTCTTAGTATATAACATTGGCCAATCCATCCAATTAGGGGAAAAAGTGGCTCCGAGTGAATAGCCACAAGCATTCATTCTTGCTTTATTGAAACCAAGTTCATCAAATGTCTGGGCGTGTACGTCAAAAACCTCGCCAACTTTATTTCCGGGTACTAATTTTTTTTCACAATTCTTTAATGCTTCGATAGTTGCTTCGTGCATTTTGAAATGTTCTTTTTTAGCTTTTCCAATAGGGATTGTTCTAAACATTGCAGAGTGGTAATGTTTAAATGTACCTGCCCATTCAATAGTCAATTGATCTGGATTGGAAAGAATTTGTTTTTCGGATTGATATCTACATAACAAGGCATTTTTTCCAGAGCCAATTATAAATTCATTTGCTGGATAATCACCACCACCCTCAAAAATAACTCTATTCATTTCTGCAAGTATTTTAGACTCACTTATTCCAGCTTTAGCACATTTCCAAACTTCATCTAGAGCCCGATCAGCTAGTTCAGCAGCTTTTTTAACATAAATTATTTCTTCATTGGATTTTATTACTCGAAGTTTTGTGATTAGTTCTGATTGATCCTCCAAATAACAGTATTTTTCTAATGATTTATTCAATCTAATAGCATTACGCCCAGTCATTCCATAAGCCTCGTACTCAACACCAATTTTTTTATTTTTTAAATTTAGTTCATCCAAAATTATTTTTAAATCGTTAATAGGATTTGATCCATCTTCGTCCACCCAAATTCTTATATCATCTATATTTGAGGTATTTTGTGCTTGTCTTAAATCTGGAGCTCTTGTTAAAAGAATAATATTTCCTTTCTGGTCCATTATTAAAGTTTGGAAAAAAACAAAACCAAATGTATCATAACCAGTTAACCAATACATTGACTCTTGCCTAAACATTAAAATTGCATCCAAACTAAGTTTTTTCATTGACTCGATAGTATTTTTTTTTCTATTAGAAAATTCTTGATCGCTGAAATGTAAAGACATTAAGATATAATAGCTTTGACTAATCCTAATTTATCTACCCGTCCTTGATAAAGTCCTTTTCCTAAAATCGGAACAACTCCTAATGTGGATCCTGTGAATACGTAAAAATTTTTATCCAATTTTATTCTATCTTTTTTTAATTTATTTAAGACAAACCTCAATGAATTCAAGGGGTTTATATAAACGGTATTAGTATTTCCGTTAACGCTTTGATTAATTTTTTTATTTCTAATATTTGTTTTTAAATTTTTAACGTTATTTTTTCTATATTTCCTACTTGTTCCAATTAAAAATTTTATATTTGCACCAAAATCGCTACATAAATCTCCAAAAGAGGAAATTCCTTTTTTTTTTTGCCTGTAACCAACTACTTCAATACATGGAGCTATATGTGAAATATATTTTGAAATATTCTTCATTGTAATTGATCCCTTACTTCTAAAAAAAGATTTTTTTACTTTATAACAAACCTCAAGTTCAATTCCTAAAGTGAATTTATTTATTTTTACCCTCTTGCCACTTTTTAAAAAATTTCTTTTATAAACAGATGCATAAAAGGGTTCTTTTTCTCTCAATTTTCTAATTAAGGGAATTCCTGTTCCTGCAGCTTTAAAACCTATTATTGGTTCTTTTATTTTACTTTCACACAACTTTCTTAACTTTTCAGCATTTGAAAGTTTTTTAGTAAATTTCGAAGGAATAGGTGAAATAATTTTATTCTTTAGAAATGCATTAACTAATTTGTCAGAAACTGTATCAATCAATTTTTTTTTCATGTTTAATGTGGTAAGAAGATGAAATTACTATATTTTTTAAAATCATCAAGCTCATCTGTACTTTTGATTAACCCATCTTGGTAATAATTTGATTTATAGCCAAGAGAATTTATAAAACCTATTGTTGAAGAAACCTTTTGTTTTGAGTGATTTTCATCTATCTCAACAATTAAAGTTGGTTTATTGCTTGATATAGTCTTAATACCTCCTTTTATAACCGGTATCTCGTGCCCTTCCACATCAATTTTAATAAGAGATAATTTGTTTTTAAATTCAAAATCATCTAATTTTTTTGAATCAACTATTACTTTTTCATAATTCATAATTTTATTATCTTTATGGATTGTAGCTGTTCCTAATTTATAATATTCCTCATAATTATTTTTATTGGAATTTGGATTTCTTAATGGAATTTTTAATTCAACTTTTTCACTTTGACTACTCAAAGCATAATTGTATAAAATAATATTGTTTCTCAACTTACTAAAATTTTTTTTTAAATTATTAAATAAAATGGGATTAGCCTCGAAAGAATGAACTAATTTTGAGTATTTTGACATCTCATATGTATAAACACCTCTATAAACTCCAATGTCAATACTGTCATAATTTTTATCACTAAATTTTTTTACAAGTTCAATCTCATTTTCTTCATTATTTTTAATTGCTCTATCTAAGCGTCTTTTTAATAAAAAAGATTGAGAAAAAAAAACTTTCTTTAAAAAAAACTCTATCTCTTTATGAAATTTAAATCTCATTTTGTTATTATTGTCATTGGATCAAGTCTTGTCTGAAACCAATTTACTCTAAAATCTAGGTGTGGACCAGTTGATCTTCCTGTTGAGCCAACAGTGCCAATTATGTCTCCTTGATTAATTTTATCACCAACAGAAACCATTACATTTTCCAAATGTGAATAGATTGTGGAAATACCATGACCATGATCCATTATTATTGTGCCGCCTGTGTAATAAAGATCATCTTCTGCCATTGTTACAATGCCTGAACCAGAGGATTTAATCATCGTACCTTTTTTGGCAGCAATATCAATTCCATAATGGGGCCACTTTGGTTTACCATTCAAAATTCTTTGACTGCCATAAACACCACTTATAATTCCATCAACGGGCATGATAAATTGTTTTTTAAAAAAAGTTAAATCAGAATTAATTGCTCTTGCCTTACCAATTTTTTTATTTTCCTCTTTAATTCTATTGTAAACTGATTCAGGTGGAGTTACTTTACTTTCCTCTAAACCATCAATTCTTTGAATATTATATTTTCTCTTCAAAACTTTTTTGATTATTTTTTCTTTTATTCCATTTTGAATTTTTGTAATTGTCAAATCGAATTTTCTATCTCTATCAATTCCAAATACAAAAAATCCATCTTTTGAAACTTTTACCTCTTTATTATCGATGATAATCTTAGCTGATGGGTTAGTTGTGCCAATTATATAATGACCTTGAATAAATTTTCCTTCAAACTCTATAGCACTAAGATGAGAGGGAATTAGAATGACTAATACAAGTAATAATCTAATTATTATTTTGCTGTCCATCCACCATCAACCAATAATGAGGTTCCTGTGATCATTGATGCTGCATCTGAAGCTAAAAAAACTACTGCAGATGCTACCTCAGATAATTCTGCAAATCTTCCAAGAGGGATATTATTAAGCATATCTCTTTTGAATTTTTTATTTTTCAAAAACTTTTTAGTCATTGGAGTTACAACAAATGTTGGGCAAACAGTATTTACTCTAATATTATATTTTGCTAAATCAATTGACATCCCCTTAGTTAAACCCTCTAAGCCAAATTTGTTCATGTTATAAACACTTCTGATAGGACCACCTACATGACCCATCTGAGAAGACATATTAACAATAGATCCACCTAATTTTTTTCTGTTTTTCGATTTTATCATTTTCAAAGCACAAAGATGAGCAAGATTAAAACTAGCTATTGTATTAATCTTGACCATGTATTCCATATCTTCTTTCTTAACTTTAGTAAAATGTGCTGGCCTGTTATTTCCAGCGTTATTAATTAAAATATCTATTTTAGGTTGCTTGTTAATAATTTCTTTAATTTCATCATAGTTAGTAATATCACATACATAAGATTTACATTTTGATTTAAATTTTTTTATTCTCTTAGATACCTCGTTTAAATCTTTATTAGTTCTACTAATTATTACTAAATTTGCCCCTGCTTCTGCTAAAGCAATTGCGCAAGCTCTACCTATTCCTTTACCTGCTCCAGTTACAACAGCAGTTTTATTTCTAAAATTATAATTTTTTAAGAACATTATAAAAATAATATTTTAATATCTGTGTAAATCAACTCAATAGCAACAAGAAGAATTGCTAATAAACCTGCCCAAGCTATCCATTTATATTTTTTTATCCAATTAGATATTAAAGTAGCAGCTGTTGCCATTAATATAATGGATAAAACTAACCCAAAAACTAAAAGATAATAGTGATCACCCGCAGCTCCAGCAACTCCTAACACGTTATCTAAACTCATTGTGAAGTCAGCTAGCAAAATTGTCCAAATAGCTTTGAGGAAACTTGAATTATCTACTTTTATATTAGTGCCATAATCTGTACCTTTGATTACATCAACGTATAACTTATAGACTATATAGAGTAGAAGTAACCCTCCAAACAATCTCAAACCAGTTATTTGTAATAAATAAGCTGTTAGAAGAGTTAAAATAATTCTTAAAACTACAGCTCCACCAATACCCCAAAAGATAATTTTCTTTCTTTGCTCAGTTGGAAATTTCGATGCGACCATCCCAATAATGATTGCATTATCACCTGCTAAAACAAGATCTATTAAAATAATTTGTGTTAAAATTGTTATTTGCTCTGGCGTGATTAATTCAGTGAACATTAACCTCTAAGTATCATATCAGCACCTTTTTCTGCAATCATAATCGTTGGAGCATTAGTGTTACCTGAGGTTATATTTGGCATTATGGAAGCATCGATTACTCTTAGGTTATTTAAACCTTGAACCTTTAATGTTTCATCTACAACTGCCATATCATCTTGACCCATTTTACATGTACCAACAGGATGAAAAATGGTTTGTGCGTAATCAGCACCAGCTTTTACAAGTTCCTCATCATCATTAATATTAATGCCTGGTCTATATTCCTCTGGCTTATATTTTTTAAAAGTCTCAGACTCCATGACGATTTTTCTTGTTAGTTTTAATCCTTTTGCTGCAATCATTCTATCATGATCAGTTGAAAGATAATTAAGTTTTACTTTTGCATAAATTCTAGAATCTTTATTAACAATATGTACATAACCTCGACTAGTAGGTCTTATATTAGACACAGTGGGTGTAAATGCATGAAAGTCATGATTTTTTGTTGCACCCAAGGTGTCCATACTCATTGGTTGAACGTGCCATTGAAGATCTGGTAATTCTAAGGATGGATCACTTTTAGCAAACATACACATTTGACTTGCACCCATTGTCATTGGCCCACTTCTATTAAAAATATATTCTAATCCAATCATTAATTTACCAAACAAACTATTAATTTTTTTGTTTAGTGATTTGAGCCCGTGAATTTTATAAATTGGCCTAAACATGAGATGATCTTGAAGATTTTCTCCAACCCCTTTTAAGTCATGAACTATATCAACACCTAATTCTTTCAGTTTTTTCGAATTTCCTACGCCAGATGTTTGTAAAATTTGTGGGGATCCAATTGATCCAGATGATAAGATTATTTCTTTATTTGCTGACACTTTTTTAAGAGTATTTTCTTGCCAATACTCAACACTTTTTGCTGTTTTATTTTCAAAGATTATTTTTTTAACATGTGCATTAGTGATTATTCTTAAATTGCTTCTATTTTTTATTGGATTTAAATATCCAACAGCCGTGCTACATCTAAAACCATCTTTTTCTGTAACTTGAAAATATCCACATCCATGGTTATCACCAGTATTAAAATCTTTAGTTTTTGGGATTCCAAATTCTTCAGCAGCATTTTGAAACTCGTTAAGCAATGGTAATTGTATTCTTTGGTCAGATACTGACAAGGGACCCCCTACACCATGAAAATCATTTTTGCCACGCTCTTGGTTTTCTGCTTTAATAAAATAAGGAAGAACATCGTCCCATCCCCAGCCAGCATTACCAAGTTGACGCCAAATATCGTAATCTCTACTTTGACCTCTTATATACAACAGACCATTAATGGCTGAACTTCCACCTAAAGTTTTACCTCTTGGATAGCGAATAGAACGATTATTCATTGTTTCGTCTGGTTCAGTTTTGTAACACCAATCTACTGATGGATTGTGCATTGTTTTAAAATATCCAACAGGAATATGTATCCAAGGATAGTTATCTTTGCCTCCGGCCTCTATTAATAAAACTTTATTTTGTAAATTTTCAGAAAGTCTATTGGCAAGCACACATCCCGCGGATCCTGCCCCAATAATTACAAAATCAAAATTTTCCATCTATAGTTGAATAGTTTTTTTAATAATTAATATTTGTTCATCTTTACACTTATATTAATCAATTGTCACTTGTGTCAGCTTTGTTTTTCTGATTGTATTGCTCACTTTAAATTTAACTAACTAGAGGAAAAATAATGAAAAAAATCATTTCAATGTTATTTGCAACACTATTAGTGATTGGATTTACTTCAACTGCTAATGCTGCAAAAACACTAAAATGTCAAACAGTACTTAACACTAAAGCTGATGAAGTCAAAATGTTAAAAGACTTTACTGACACGGTAACAACTTTAACAGGTGGATCTCTAAAATTTGAAATCTTGCCTGCAGGAGCAGTTGTTGGTGTTAAAGAAACTTTAGATGCTGTTGACAAAGGTCTGATTGATTGTGGATTCGCATGGACACACTATTGGTCAGGTGATCACCCTGCTGCTATGTTATTTGGTTCGCCAGTAGCTGGTGGTGGAGTAGGTATCGATAATATCGCATTCCTATCATGGTTCCAATATGGTGGTGGTAAAGAATTATATGACCAACTTTGGAAAGAAATGGGAAGAGATATTAAAGGATTTATGATTCAACCAGTTGGTCCAGAAGCTTTAGGATGGTTTCCAAAACCAATTAAAGATATGGCTGACTTTAGAAAATATAAGTTCAGAACTCCTCCAGGAATTCCAGGACAAACTTATAAAGACATTGGTATAGCATCTGTTGCTATGGGTGGCGGAGATATTCTACCAGCTTTAGAAGCAGGAACAATTGATGCTGCTGAGTGGTGTTGTCCAAAACCAGACTTAACATTTGGTTTTCAAAAAGTATTAAAGCATTATTATTTACAAGGTTTACACCAAGTAGTCGTAAATGCTGACTTTTACATTACTGGAAAAACTTATAATGCTATGAGTGACCATGAGAAAAAGTCTCTTGAAGTAGCTGCTAATGCATCATTAGCTAAATCTTTAAGTTACAGAATCTATGAAAACGGAAAAGCATTACAAGAGTTAACAACTAAACATGGAGTAATATTAGAAGATACACCTTCTGATTATTTCACAGAATATATGGCTGCAGCAAAAGCATCTTTAAATAAGAATGCTAAAGATAATAAATTTTTCAATGAAGTTTATACTTCAATGAAAAACTTTGCTGATATTGCTGTTCCTTTCTGGAGTGGTGCTCAAATGTCTAATGCTAAGCTAGGAATGGCTCACGCAGCAACATTAAAGTAATCAGTAATTAACCTTTATTTTTTAGAGCGGACTTTTTAGTCCGCTCTAATTTTTTTAACTTAAATTTTATGGCAGACGAACCTGGTAAACTAGATATCTCAGATGAAATGATTGCCGAAAGGCGAGGTGGATCAGGTAAAATGCCAACAGATATGCCATCATGGATGGCTAAATCTATAGTAAATATTGATAAATTCAGTAAGTGGATTGGTAGTATTGTTTGTTGGATATTGATGCCACTTATATTTGCAATGACCTATGAAGTTCTTGCAAGAAAATTATTTTTAGCACCAACAATTTGGGCTTACGACATAAGCCGTTTTCTTTATGGTGCACTATTTATGCTTGGTGCAGGATACGCTCTTTCAAGAGGAGTCCATATTAGAGCAGATTTTTTATACAGAAATTTTAAAACTAAAACACAAGGTCTTATTGATTTTTGGTTATATCTTTTATTTTATTTTCCAGGACTAATTGTTTTTCTTTATATGACCATAGGTTTTGTTGAAGAGTCAGTTAGAAGAGGTGAACGAGGGATGGATACTACCTGGATGCCTTATATGTGGCCTATTAAAACGTGTTTGTTGCTTGGAATTATTTTTTTATTAATTCAAGGTTTTTCAGAGTTACTAAAAAGTTATTGGGCAGCTAAAAAAGGTGAGTGGCCAGGAGAGAAAAAATGATAGCAGAATTCATTGATCCAGCTATTTTAGGTTTCATTTTAGTTGGTGTGATGCTATTTGCAATATTTGTAGGGTTTCCCATTTCATTCACTTTAATATTTTTAGGTTTTGTATTTGGTTATCTTGGGTTTGGAAAATTAGTTTTTTATTTAATGACCCTCCAATTTTCTATGGTTATGACCGAACAAACTCTTGCCGCCGTCCCACTCTTTGTTTTTATGGGTATTATGATGGAACAAGCTGGATTGATGGAGAGATTGTTTTCAGCATTTCAAATGATGCTTGCAAAAGTTAAGGGGTCTTTATATTACGCAGTTTTATTTGTTTCAGTTATATTCGCGGCGGCAACAGGAATTGTTGGTGCATCAGTCACAATTCTAGGAATAATGGCTGCTAAGTCAATGAATAGGTCTGGTTATGATGTTAAACTTGCTGCAGGAACTATTACTGCTGGAGGTACTTTAGGAATTTTAATTCCACCAAGTATTATGCTTGTTGTAATGGGGCCTATTATGGAAATTCCAGTTATTGATTTATTTGCAGCTGCGATTTTACCTGGAATCCTTCTCGCAAGTTTGTATGCAGCTTACACAACAATTAGATGTATGATTAATCCTAAACTTGGACCTGTTTTACCTGATGATATGAGGGCTGCAAGTATGAAAGAAGTATGGATAGAATTTTTTTTAGGTTTAGTTCCTCCAGCTGCTTTAGTATTTGCTGCATTAGGTAGTATTTTATTTGGATTTGCAACTCCTACAGAGGCAGCGGGATGCGGAGCTATGGGTGCTTTATTACTTTCATTAGCTTATAAAAAATTAACTCTTTCAAAACTTCAAGAAGCATTAGTAAAAACATTAGAGATTACCGCTTTAATTATGGTTTTAGTTGCAGCATCAAATTTTTTTGGTGCAGTTTTTGCAAGATTAGGAACTCCGACTTTATTAACTGAATTTTTATTAAGTTTAGAAATGAACAAATATTTAATTTTGGGAATGATAATGGTTATGATTTTTTTATTGGGTTGGCCATTAGAATGGGTACCGATTGTAATGATTATTATTCCAATAATATTACCATTGGTAGAAGCGTTAGGATTTAATTTAACTTGGTTTGCAATTTTAGTTGCTGTTAATTTGCAAACCGCCTGGCTATCTCCACCTGTAGCTCTTTCTGCCTATTTTCTAAAAGGTGTGGTGCCAGAGTGGGATCTTAAAGATATATATTACGGAATGATGCAGTTTATGGTTCTTCAAGTAATAGGATTAATTTTGATCATTATATTTCCTAAAATTGCACTTTGGTTACCAACTCTCTTATATGGACAGTAGAATATTAAAGTTTTATATTGTCTAAGTGAGTCAGCAAAAAACAAAAAAAACTCTTATTAACTGGGATTTAGTTACGGTCAATCCCAATAATAAAAACTGGGATTGGAAAGATCTATTTTGTTTTTGGGGAGTAAGTATTCAAAGTGTAATTGGGTTTTCTCTAATTGGATCTTTGTATGTGGTTTATAATTTAAATTCTTTTGTTATTTTCTTTGGAACAATATTAGGAGCTATAGTAGTTTATTTTTTTTCAAATTTGGTAGGTAAACCCTCTCAAAAATTTGGATTACCTTTTGTAGTATTATTGAGGTCCTCGCTGGGTATTAAAGGAGCAAAATATTTTGGACTAGTAAGAGGTTTAGTTGGAATTTTTATGTTTGGTATACAGACATATTTTTTATCTAAAGCTTTTGGATATTTAATTCGAATTGGATTATTTTCTATAGATAGTACTTTGCTAGATAAAGAAATTTTTTTAACGTTTTTTTTAGGTTTAAATATTATTGACTGGTTATCTATTGTTGTTTCGATAGTTCTTCAGTTTGTTTTATTTAGTGTGGGAATGAATTTTAATAAAAAGATAATCAAATGGTCAGCGATTTTAGTATATTTTGGAATATTAGTTTTTTTCTTAGCTGTATTATTGACTGATGTAAAATCTACCGCAAGGTCATTTGTTGATATTCTAGATCTCGGTAATTTTCTTCAAACCGATAATTTAGTGCCATTAATAACAGTTGCAGGAACAATGTTTGCTTATTTTTCAATTGTAATTTTAAGTTTTGGTGATTTTTCCAGATATGTTAAAGATGAAAAACAACTCAAATTAGGAAATCTCTCACTCATTTTAAATTTAATTGTTTTTTCTTTTTTAGCAGTTTTTATAATTACTGGTGTTGATAGTTTTTTGAATAATGATCCACAAAATTTATCAAAAATATTTACTAACCCAACTGATATGATCGGAAAATTAAATAATCTTCTTATAACAATTATTGCCCTAATTTTTATTATTATTGCATCAATTTCAACTAACCTGATTGCAAATTTTATACCTTCTCAGTATTCTATAATAAATTTTATTCCATCATCATTATCTTTAAAAAGTTCAAGTGTAATTATTAGTCTATCTGGAATAACGATTGCTATTTTTTGGCTTACAGTTTTAAGTCAGATTGGAATTTTATCAATTATAGATACATTCGGTGCTTTTTTTGGTCCATTATTTGGGGTTATGGTTGTTGATTTTTACTTCATTAAAAAAGGTAGTCTTATTAATAAAGACATCCACTCTTTAGAGGCTAATGGTGCTTATTTTTTTTCAGGAGGTTGGCATATTAAAGGAATTTACTCCTTAATTTTAGGATTTATTTTTTCAGCCTCAACAATATGGAATTCTAGCTTGGTGTTCCTACAGCCTTATGCTTGGATTATTGGAGCGTTTGTTGGAGCAGTAATATATTATTTGCTTGCAAAAGAATAATTTAATGAAAAAAATTACTTATGACTTTAAAAACAGGACTGCAATAGTAACTGGTGGAGCTCAAGGTTTTGGATTAGATATAGCAAAACGTTTTTTAGACTCAGGAGGCAAGGTTATCATTTGGGATATAGACACAAAAATGATAGATAAAGTAATTAAAGAATTAGATAATCCAAATTTAAGTTCAAATATTGTAGATGTTTCAAATTATAGTGAAGTTGAAAGAAATGTTAATGAAATTACAAATAGATTTAATATTGATATATTGATAAACAATGCAGGAATAACTGGACCAACGGCGACCTTATGGGAATATGATATTGATATGTGGAAAAAGGTTGTTGATATTAATTTAATGGGTACTTTTAATTGTTGTAGAGCAATAGTACCAAATATGATTAAGAATAACTATGGTAGAATTGTAAACGTAGCTTCTGTTGCAGGGAAAGACGGAAATGCTAATGCAAGTGCATATAGTGTAGGTAAAGCAGGGGCCATAGGGTTAACAAAATCTTTAGGTAAGGAACTCGCTGATAAGAACATAGCTGTTAATGCAGTGACCCCAGCTGGAGCTAAAACACGTATCCTCGATCAAATGACTAAAGAGCATGTCCAAAGAATGTTATCAAAAGTTCCTAGGGGCAGATTTTTAGAAGTTGAGGAGTTTACTTCACTAATATGTTGGCTTTCATCAGAAGAGAACACTTTTTCAACTGCCGCTGTATTTGATATAAGTGGTGGTCGTTCTACTTATTAATTTCTAGGTTTTTGTTCAATTAACTTTGTATGATTTATTTTAGCTCTACTAAATTTAATATCTTTGGACATAACGGGAGCAAAAATCATTATTGACCAATAAATTAGGAGTATAAAAATTGAAATTGTCTTCATATTTAATAGATAGTGATAAATGTTGATTTTTGGATGTTTAAATTTTGTCAAAATAATGTATTAAAGTTTTTTTTTAAATTTTTATGAAAATTATTTTTAAAATTTTAATTTGCTTCTTATTTATGTCTGGCTTGAGCTTTTCAAGCGAGATTAGAATATTCGAATTTACAGAAAAAGAACTTTCTGAACTCCAAGTTAGAAAGGTAAGAGGCGCAGATAACAAGACAATTTATACAGTTGGATCTAATGAAAAGGGTAACTTTTATAAGGCCGTTGCTGATAATGCTGCCTCTGGATTGGGAAAAGAAGTCAAAATAGATTTAAACAAGACTCCATTCATTAATATTACATGGAAAATTGAAAAAGATTTACCTGGCATTAAGGAAAATACTAAAAAGGGACATGATTTTGCAGCAAGGGTTTTTGCCGTTAAAAAGACAGGAGCTACACCTTTGTCAAATAGAGCAATAAACTATGTTTTTTCAAGTAATAATCAGATTGGCTTTAATTCCCCAAGTCCATACACAAAAAAATCAATTGATAATGTTTTAGCAACAACACAAGAGAATCTTAATGAGTGGGTTACTGTTAAAGCAAATGTAAAAGAGGATTTTATGAAATTTCATAATCTAGATGTAAATGAACTAGACGGATTAGCAATAATGTCGGACACTGATAACTCAAAAAAGAAAGCTATAGCTTTTTATCAAAATATTTATTTTTCAGCAAAATAACTAAAGTTTAAAATACTTTTTCAATATATTACTAAATAAAGATAAAATAATTGCTACAATCACATCTTCCAATGGGCTAGCTTCTGGATAACCAAAATTCCAAGCAACAACCAAAACTAACCAGATTGTAAAAACATTCATTTATTTATCTATACCTTAGTTTATGTAAATTAGTCTATAATTTGATATAATCATCATATGCACGAAAATTTCTTTCATAAACTCAAAGTTTATTATGAGGACACGGACTCTGGAGGAGTAGTTTATTATGCAAATTATTTAAAATATCTAGAGAGGGCTAGAACAGAAGCGTTATTTAGTATTGGCTTTAGTAATAAAAAGATTCAAGATTATTTCAAATCATTAATAATTGTTAAATCTTGTAATATTGAATATAAAAAATCTGCACATTTAGAGGATGAGCTCACTGTAAGGTCTTTTGTAAAATCAATTACAAAAACATCATTTTTTATGAATCAAATTATTACAAAAGATGATGAAACAATTGTTGAGTCACAAGTTCATTTAGTTTTTGTGAATAAAGATGGCAAACCAGTAAAAATACCAGACGAAATCTATTCTAAATTTAAACCTTATTTTTGTGATACTATCAAAACTTAGCTAATTTTTTTGCTTTCTTAAATAAATCAACCATCATTTTATTTGAAATAAGTTTTGTATTAACATTTCTTGGACTTGGATGATAACTTGATAATATTACTAAACCATTAGGTAAAAGTTGTGTAGCTCCGTGTTTAAAAATAAACTTTTGTTTAATATCAAATTTTTGCTTGTATAATTTTATACAGTTATCAAAAGCAACTTTACCTAATGTAACTATTACTTTAAGTTTTTTTAAAGACAATATTTCCTCATCAAAAAAGCTAGAACAGTTTGATATTTCATTGCTGAGGGGTTTATCTTCTGGGGGAACACATTTTAAAATATTTGTTATATAGGTTGATTTTAATTTTAAATTATCATTTAAATTTTTTGATATTGGTAAATTTGAAATTCCAACTTCGTACAAACATTTAAACAAAAAATCTCCGGACTTATCACCAGTGAAGGCTCTACCAGTTCTTGTACCACCATGTGCAGCTGGAGCTAGACCAATAATAGCTAATTTCGAATTTAAACTTCCAAATCCAGGAACAGGCTTACCCCAGTAAACTTCATTTATATTTTTTTTTCTTTTTGTGATACTTATTTTATTAACAAATTTTACTAGTCTTGGACATTTTTTACAGTTAACTATTGTTTTGTTTAAATTATTTAATCTAATATCCATTATGAAATTTTTAAAATACTTTATAATAATATTTATATCTTTAACCACATCAATAAAAGCAGATTCAAATAAAAATTTAATTAAACAACTAGAGGATGGTGGAAAGTTAATATTTATAAGACACGCATATGCACCAGGCAATGGAGATCCAAATAATTTCAATTTAAACGATTGTTCCACTCAAAGGAATTTAAGCAAGGAAGGAAGAAAGCAAGCTCAATTAATCGGTGTTTTTTTTAAAGAAAACAAAATTCAGATAGATAAAGTTTTATCTAGTGAGTGGTGTAGATGTAAAGAAACTTCAGAGATAGCATTTGAGGATTTTTCCACGATAAGTTTTTTGAATTCTTTTTACAGCTCGAAATTTGCAAAAAATAAGACCAGACAAGTTGAAGAATTTAATAAATATATAAAGAAATTTAAAAGTAAAAAAAACTTAATTTTAGTAACTCACTACGTTTTTATCTCTGAGATTCTAAATTATGGTCCATCTTCAGGAGAAATAGTTGTATCAGACAAAAATTTTAATATTGTAGGTAGTATAGAAATAAATTATTAAATAAATATGTCTTCAAAAAAAGCAATGAAACAAGCGCAAAAGCAAGCTTTTGCCAAACACAGAAGTAATATTTCTAATAGTCGAATTGGATTTAAAAAGAGAAATACTATTAAGAATAAAAAAAATTAGCTTTCTCTCTTAAATTTTTCAATTTTTTTGCATGTAGAAATTTTTGATATACCTTCCTCATCATTTAAAACTGTTTTAATATAAATTTCTTGTTTTCCTTTTTCGAATAAAATTTGAGTATAAAATTGTGGATAGCCATGTTTATGTGTCAAGATTTTACCATCCTCCTCATAGATATTTCTTACGTATGTATTTGATTTTTTAACACTAAGATCTGTTAACCTATATTTTTGATAGGTTTTTTCTTTATACACATAATTTCTCGTCATAATTAATTCATTAAGATTAAAAATATACTCATTTTTTAAAAATTCGTCTTGCTTATCATCACAAGCACTTAAAATTATTATTTCTGATTTCAAACTTTGAATGGGGAAAATTATTAATAAAAGAAAAATTAATGATTTAATTTTTCTCATTTTTTTCTGAAAAAAAAATACCTATTAGAAGTAGAGCAGTCCATCCTAATCCTAATAAACCCTTAAAAACACTTGTATCAGCACTCCAAATTTTTAGAACCAAAGCTCCAATTATAAGTCCAATTATATATATAATTATGACTATAGATGTTTTGCTCATTTATTTATTTTCTTTTTATCAAGTCCAGTTATACAAAATACAAACACAAAGTGAAATTATTATATGAAAATTAATACAATTCACAATAATTGTCGTTGGACAAATAGTTTCAATAATATATAAAACCTCTAAATTTGTGGGGCGATGGCGGAATTGGTAGACGCGTCGGTCTTAGGAACCGATAGAGCAATCTGTGAAGGTTCGAGTCCTTTTCGCCCTACCATTAATTAATTATGAAAGTTACCGTAGAAAATAAAAAAGGTCTTAATAAAGACGTAAAAGTATTTGTTGATAAAAAAACAATAAATTCTTATATGGATGAAAAGTATGAGGAAATAAAAGATACTGTAAATCTAAAAGGTTTTAGACCCGGGAAAGTTCCGAGAGAAATTTTAAAAAGACAATTTGGTAAAGCAATTTTTAGTGAGGTTTTAGATAAGGTTTTAAAGGATACGACTACAAAAGCACTTGAAGAAAATAGAATTAAACCAGCTGGTCAGCCAAAACTTGATCTTAAAACTTATGGTGAAGATAAAGATCTTGAGTATGTAATTTCTGTTACTGAACTTCCTAAAGTTGAATTGAAATCAATTGATAATTTAAAGTTTGATGAATACATCGTAAAGATTGACTCAACAGAGGCTGATCAAAGAATAAAAGATATTGCAAAAAATCAACCAAATTTTAAAGATGCTCCTAATAATGCTAAAGCTTCTGACAAAGACCTAGTAATTTTTGATTATACAGCAACTGTTGATGGCAAAGCTTTTAAAGGAGGAGAGGGAAAAAATACTCAATTAACATTAGGTAAAGATTTATTTTTGAAAGGGTTCGATAAACAATTAATTGGCGTCAAAAAAGATGATGAAAAAGTAGTTGAAGCTGTATTGCCTGAAAATTTTCCAGAAAAAGATTTAATAAATAAAGTTGCAAAATTTAGTTGTAAAATTACCAGTGTGAAAAAACCTGAGGAAACAAAAATTGATGATGAATTTGCAAAAAACTTAGGTGCTAAAGATTTAAATGATTTAAAATCTTTAATTACAAAACAAATAAATGATGAATATAAAAATTCTTTAGACAGACTTACTAAAAATCAAATAATTAAAGAACTTGAAAAATTCAAAGTAAATGAAATACCAGAAAATTTGATTGAGGAAGAAGTGAAAATTTTATCTCAAGGTATGTCAGATGAAGATTCAAAAAACAGTAGAAAAAACTTTGAAGAAATAGCTAAAAAAAGAATTAAAGTTGGTTTAATATTGAACGAGTTTGGAGAGCAAAACAAAATTAAAGTTACCGAACAAGAGATACAAACAGAAATTCAAAAACAAGTTAGAATGATGCCAGGACAAGAAAAAATGGTAATGGATTTTTATCAAAAAAATCCTTCAGCTATTGCAAGCTTGAGAGGCACTGTTTATGAAGAAAAAATTATTAGTCTTCTTAAAGAAAAGGCAAAGTCTAATAAAAAAGAAATTTCAAAAAATGAAGCAGAAAAAATTCTTAAAGATTCTCAAAAACAAGAGCTTGATCAAGAACTGAAGGATCAGAGAAAACCAAAAAAAAAGAATGATGAAAAAAAACTAACAGAGAACAAAAGTCAGTCAAAGCCAAAAAAAGCAAAAACAATTACCAAAAAAACAAAAAAAGTTAGCAAAAAGTAATCTCAAGTTGTATAAGTAAAACGAATCAACTTATGACAAATAAAATATCTGAACATATGAGCACCTTAGTTCCAATGGTGGTTGAGCAATCTAATAAAGGAGAGAGAGCATATGATATTTATTCAAGGTTACTAAAAGAAAGAATAATTTTTTTAACTGGTCAAATAAATGATAACGTCGCATCATTAGTTACTGCACAACTTCTTTTTTTAGAGGCCGAAGACCCAAAAAAAGAAATTTATTTATATATTAATAGTCCAGGTGGATTAGTAACAGCAGGTCTTGGAATTTATGATACAATGCAATATGTTAAACCTGATATCTCTACTTTGTGTATTGGTCAAGCTGCATCAATGGGCTCATTTTTACTTTCAGCAGGAACGAAAGGAAAAAGATTTTCCTTACCAAACTCAAGAATTATGGTTCATCAACCCTCTGCTGGTTTTCAAGGACAGGCAACTGACATAGAGATCCATGCTAATGAAGTATTATCTCTAAAAAAAAGATTGAATGAGATTTACTCTAAACATACTGGCAAGTCAGTTGAGGATATAAAATCTGCACTTGAAAGAGATAATTTTATGACTGCTGATGCTGCAAAGTCTTTTGGTTTAATAGATGAAGTGGTAGAAAAAAGATCTTAATACACAAGATATTGACATCTCATAATAGTAACTTGATTAGTATTAGATAACTATAATAAAGTATCTTAATTGATTCGTTTTATAAATTATGAACACAAATAATAAAAATATTTTATATTGCTCTTTTTGTGGAAAAAGCCAGCACGAGGTAAGGAAACTTATTGCAGGTCCAACAGTTTTTATCTGTGATGAGTGTGTGGAGCTTTGTATGGATATTATTAAAGAGGAGAGCAAAGATACTTTTGTTAAGCATCAAGACGGCCTTCCGTCACCTAAAGAAATTTGTTCTGTCTTAGACGATTATGTAATTGGCCAGTCTCACGCAAAAAAAGTTTTATCTGTGGCTGTGCACAATCATTATAAAAGACTAAATTATGAAAATAAAACTAGTAAAAATGTTGAGTTAGCAAAATCAAATATTCTTCTAGTTGGGCCTACTGGTTGTGGAAAAACTTTGTTAGCACAAACACTTGCGAGAATTCTAGATGTTCCTTTTACTATGGCTGATGCAACAACTTTAACAGAAGCTGGTTATGTGGGTGAGGATGTAGAAAATATTATTTTGAAATTATTACAGGCTGCAGATTACAACGTAGAAAAAGCGCAAAGAGGGATCGTTTACATAGATGAAGTAGATAAGATAAGTAGAAAATCTGAGAATCCTTCAATTACAAGAGATGTATCAGGAGAAGGTGTTCAGCAAGCCTTACTAAAAATTATGGAGGGAACAATTGCTAGTGTACCTCCACAAGGTGGTAGAAAACATCCTCAACAAGAATTTTTACAGGTTGATACAACAAATATTTTATTTATTTGTGGTGGTGCTTTTGCTGGTTTAGATAAAATAATATCTCAACGAGACAAAGGAACTTCAATTGGATTTGGTGCTGATGTGAAGAATACTCAAGATAAAAAAACAGGTGAGTGGATGAAAGGTTTAGAACCTGAAGATTTATTAAAATATGGTTTAATACCTGAATTTATTGGAAGACTTCCAATGATTGCAACTTTGGAGGATTTAGATGAAAAATCCTTAATAAAAATACTTCAAGAGCCAAAAAATTCACTTACTAAACAATATCAAGAATTATTTAAACTAGATGGCGCGAAACTTATATTTAAAGATAATGCTTTAAAAGAAATTGCATTAAAAGCTATAAGAAAAAAAACTGGTGCTAGAGGACTAAGATCGATTCTGGAAAATATTTTGTTAAAAACAATGTATGATCTTCCGAGTCAAGATAATATTGAAGAGGTAATAGTTGACGCTTCAGCTGTTAAAGGCCAATCACAACCAATTATCGTACATTCGAAAACTGATAGTAAGTCCAAGACAAATAAGACAACAGCGGCTTAATATCCTTAATAAATAGCAAAAAGGTATTGCAAAATAGATTATAATATCCATATTTATTGAATGGAAATTAAATTATCATCACCTCTATTACCACTCAGAGATATTGTGGTTTTTCCAAGTATGGTTATCCCACTGTTTGTAGGAAGAGACAAATCAATATCTGCTCTAAATGAGGTAATGAAAAAAGATAAAAAGATTATCTTAGTAACTCAAAAAAATTCAGAAATTGATGATCCAAAAAAAACAGATATATTTATGTACGGGTGTGAAGGAAGTATTCTTCAATTATTAAAATTACCTGATGGAACAGTTAAAGTTTTAGTTGAAGGAAAAAAAAGAGTAAAAATTCTAGATTTCAAGGATAATGAAAAATTTATTACTTGTGATTACAGTGTAAATAAGGATTTAGTAAGCAATGAGGAAGATTTATATCCATTAGCTGCAACAGCTCTGAGAAGGCTTGAAAAACTTACATCAATAAATAAAAAAATATCTAATGAAACAATAGAAACTATTAAACAATTAAAAGATCCTTCTCAAATAGCAGATAATATCGCATCCCATATCACAGCGACGATTTCGGAAAAACAGCAAATTTTTGAAACAGTTGACGTCAAAAAAAGATTGAATGCAATTATTAAAATTATGGAAAATGAAACTAGCATAATTGGCGTAGAGAAAAGAATTAGAGGGAGAGTTAAAACTCAAATGGAAAAAACTCAGAGGGAATATTACTTAAATGAGCAACTTAAAGCTATTCAAAAAGAATTAGGGGAAATAGAAGATGGAAAAGACGAAAGCACGAGTTTAAATAAATCCATTTTAAAAGCTAAGATGCCAAAAGAAGTTGAAAAGAAATGTTTACAGGAACTTAAAAAATTAAAAAATATGAGCCCAATGTCTGCTGAGGCAACTGTAGTGAGAAATTATTTAGATTGGATGATAGAACTTCCTTGGCATAAAAAAAGTGAGGTTGATATAGATTTAAAAAAAGCTTTAAATGTTTTAGATAAAGATCATTTTGGTCTGGAGAAAATTAAAGAGAGAATTGTTGAATTTCTAGCTGTCCAAAAACGAATGGAAAAAATTAAAGGTCCAATTTTATGTCTTGTGGGCCCCCCTGGTGTTGGTAAAACATCTTTGGGAAAATCAATTGCGAAAGCAACTAATAGAGAGTTTGTGAGAATGTCAGTTGGTGGTATGCGTGATGAGGCTGAGATAAGAGGACATAGAAGAACTTATATTGGATCACTACCTGGTAAAATTATTCAAATGATGAAAAAAGCTGGCACTAAAAACCCATTAATATTGCTAGATGAAATTGACAAAATTGGTAATGATTATAGAGGAGATCCATCATCTGCTTTACTAGAGGCTTTAGATCCAGAACAAAACACATCATTTAACGATCATTATCTCGAAGTAGATTATGATTTATCTGATGTAATGTTTGTAACAACAGCAAATACTTTAAATATACTGCCACCTCTTTTAGATCGGATGGAGGTTATAAGACTTGCTGGGTATACCGAGGATGAAAAAATTAATATTGCTAATAAATTTTTACTTCCAAAACAAATTAAGGATAACGGTGTAAAAGATGCAGAGATGAAACTAGGTAATGATATTATTAAAGAAATAATTAGAAGTTACACGAAAGAATCTGGAGTAAGAAATTTAGAGAGAGAGATTTCTAAAATTGCAAGAAAAGTAGTTAAAAAAGTTGTTGCAGGTGAAGAAAAAGAAGTCAACATTGATAACAAAAATTTGTCAGACTTTTTAGGTGTTCCAAAATTTAAATCAGGTGAATTAGAAACTGAGGATAGAATTGGTATTGTCACTGGACTTGCTTGGACTGAATATGGTGGAGAGATTTTAAAAATTGAGACTGCTACAATGCCTGGAAAAGGTAGAATGCAAATAACAGGAAAGTTAGGTGATGTGATGCAAGAGTCGGTCAAAGCTGCAAAATCTTTCGTTAGATCTAAATGTTTAGAATATGGAATTATACCGCCGGTATTTGAAAAAAAGGATTTCCATATTCATGTTCCAGAGGGAGCTACTCCAAAAGATGGACCATCAGCTGGTATAGGAATGGTGACTTCTATAGTGTCGTCTATAACAAAAATACCAGTTAAAAGAGATGTGGCGATGACAGGAGAAGTTACATTAACTGGACAAGTGCTTGCTATAGGTGGATTGAAAGAAAAACTGCTAGCGGCTCATAGAGCAGGAATTAAACAAGTTTTAATACCAAAAGAAAATGAAAAAGATTTAGTTGATATGCCTAAAAAAATTATTGATGAAATTAAAATTACCCCTGTTGAGTTCGCAGATGAAGTTTTAAAAATTGCTCTTACTAAAGAGTTGAAAAAAACTGAGTGGGTTGAAGTAGATTTATCTAAAAAAGATGATAAATCCCAAGCAAGTATTCAATAAATTTTTTATGGAACTATATATCATTTTATTAATTGTAATTTTTATTACCTATTACTTGACTAGACCCACATCAAAAATAGAGAAAGATAATTTTAGCTCCAAAAATAATTGGAGGGGTGGATTCTAAAAGATTTTCTAATATTTACACCAACTAATAAATCTTGACCTTAAATTACTAAAAGATATAACCACTATTTTGGTTATGGGCGGTTAGCTCAGTTGGTAGAGCATCTCGTTTACACCGAGGGGGTCAAAGGTTCGAGTCCTTTACTGCCCACCAAAAGAATCAAAAGTGGGGGTGTAGCTCAGTTGGTTAGAGCGATCGCCTGTCACGCGATAGGTCGAGGGTTCGAGTCCCTTCACTCCCGCCACTTCTTAAGTTAAAAGCTGATAATTGTTATCAATAGAGCTGTATATTTTGTATAATGTGACCTAACACCACTTCATCTAGCTATAAAAAATGATATATATTCCACCATGACTGCGGAATTTTTAAAAGATTATTTACCAATAATTTTGTTCTTAATTATAGCATTAGGACTAAGTTGTGCGTTTATAGTAATTAATTTTATCTTATCACCAAAAAATCCAGATCCAGAGAAGTTATCTGCTTATGAATGCGGATTTGAACCCTTTCAAGACTCTAGAATGGAATTTGATGTGAGGTTCTATTTAGTTGCAATATTATTTATAATTTTTGATCTTGAAATCGCTTTTTTATTTCCTTGGGCAATCTCTTTAGGAAATATTGGTATCTTAGGTTTTACGTCAATGATGATTTTTTTATTCATTCTAACAATTGGATTTATCTATGAATGGAAAAAAGGTGCATTAGACTGGGAATAAAATTTTTTGAATGAACAATAGATTAGATCAAGTACCTGAAGAATTCAAGCAACTCGCAGAGGATTTTGGCAAAAATGGTTTTATAACCACTTCATTAGAGAATTTAGTGAATTGGTCGAGATCTGGATCTTTACATTGGATGACTTTTGGTCTTGCTTGTTGCGCTGTCGAAATGATGCAAACAGCAATGCCAAGATATGATCTTGAGAGATTTGGTGCTGCCCCAAGAGGATCACCTAGACAATCAGATGTAATGATTGTTGCGGGAACTTTAACAAACAAAATGGCTCCTGCTTTAAGAAAGGTTTATGATCAAATGCCAGAACCAAGGTATGTCATATCAATGGGAAGTTGTGCAAACGGTGGAGGTTATTATCATTACTCATATTCTGTGGTTAGAGGTTGTGATCGTATAGTACCTGTTGATGTATACGTTCCAGGTTGCCCACCTTCAGCTGAGGCATTGTTGTATGGAATAATGCAATTACAAAAAAAAATTAGAAACAAAGGTTCTTTCAAGAGGTAAAATGAATAATTTAATTGATTTAGAAAAAAAAATTAATTCGGAATTAACTACTAAGATCAATAAGACTTCGATTAAACATAATCAAATTTATGTTGAAATTGATAAAGAAGATCTGATTGATGTTGTTTTATTCATAAAAACAAATAAGGATATTAAATTTAGACAACTTATCGATATTACAGTTGTAGATTATCCTGAAGAAACTCAAAGGTTTAAAATTGTATATTTATTTCTAAGTCATGAGTTTAATCACAGATTGATTTTAAGTTATACTATAAATGAAAAAGAACTTATATCTTCTCTTACTTCTATATTTCCATCAGCAAATTGGATGGAAAGAGAAGTGTTTGATATGTATGGAGTGAATTTTAAAGATCATCCTGATTTAAGAAGAATATTGACTGATTATGGTTTTGAGGGTCATCCTTTAAGAAAAGATTTCCCTTTAACAGGCCATTCAGAAGTAAGGTATAGTGAAGAGAAGAAAAAAGTAATTAACGAGCCAGTCAAATTAGAGCAAAATTATAGAAATTTTGATTACGAAAGTCCTTGGGAAGGGACAAAATATATTAAAGAAATATCTGAAATTAATGACAAAAAAAATTAAAAATTTAAATTTAAATTTTGGTCCACAACATCCTGCTGCGCATGGTGTTCTAAGACTAATATTAGAGCTTGATGGTGAAGTAGTAGAGAAAGCAGATCCTCACATTGGCTTATTGCATAGAGGAACAGAAAAATTAATTGAAAATAAAACATATATGCAAGCTGTACCATATTTCGATCGACTTGATTATGTTGCACCAATGAACCAAGAACATGCATTTGCATTAGCTATTGAAAAAATTTTAAATATCGATGTTCCAATTAGAGCACAATATATAAGAGTTATGTTTTGTG
Source organism: uncultured Pelagibacteraceae bacterium (assembly GCA_902558225.1). Classification (GTDB taxonomy): domain Bacteria; phylum Pseudomonadota; class Alphaproteobacteria; order Pelagibacterales; family Pelagibacteraceae; genus Pelagibacter. The sequence goes on from CACEDG010000002.1 coordinate 68,813, forward strand.
AAATTGGAAGAATTTTAAGTCACATATTAAATGTTACTACTCAAGCTTTAGATGTAGGCGCTTTAACTCCATCGTTATGGGGATTTGAGGAAAGAGAGACTTTGATGACTTTTTATGAAAGAGTATCAGGATCGAGATTACATGCTAATTATTTCAGGGCCGGTGGTGTTCATCAAGATTTACCAGCTGGTCTAGAAAATGACATAGCAAAATTTTGCGAGAGCTTCCCAAAAATAATAAATGATCTTGAGAACCTTTTAACCGATAACAGAATATTTAAACAAAGAAACGTTGATATAGGCGTGGTAACTAAAGATGATGCATTAAATTACTCTTTTAGTGGTGTTATGATTAGAGGTTCTGGCATACCATGGGATCTTAGAAAATCTCAACCTTACGATTGTTACGGCCAGTTAGAATTTAAAATCCCTATAGGAAAAAATGGTGATTGTTATGATAGATATTTATGTAGAATTGAGGAAATGAAAGAAAGTGTTTCTATTATTAAGCAATGTTTATCAAAAATGGAGAAAGGACCAATAAAAACATTTGATGGTAAAATATCCCCACCATCAAAAAAAGAAATTAAACAATCAATGGAAGCATTAATACATCATTTTAAATTATTCACTGAAGGATATCGTGTACCCAAGGATGAAATTTATACCGCTGTTGAGGCACCCAAAGGTGAATTTGGTGTATATTTGATTTCAGATGGTTCTAGTAAACCATATAAATGTAAAATCCGAGCACCAGGATTTTCACATTTACAATCAATGGATTATTTAATAAAGGGTCATATGTTAGCAGACGTTCCTGCTGTACTTGGTTCTCTTGATATTGTTTTTGGGGAGGTTGATAGATGAGTTTAAGAAAGCCAGCAAAAAACCAACCTGAGAATTTTGAATTCAATCCTTCTTCATTAGAGGCAGCAAAAAAAATTGTTGATAAATATCCAAAAGGAAAACAACAAAGTGCTGTTATGGCATTACTGTATATTGCTCAAAAACAAAATAACAACTGGATACCTTTAGCTGCAATGAAACACATCGCAAAATTTTTGAAAATGCCTTATATAAAGGTTTATGAGGTGGCTACTTTCTATAGTATGTACAATTTATCACCAGTTGGTAAATATTTTATTCAAGTGTGCACCACAACTCCGTGTATGATAAGAGGAGCAAATAAAATAGTTGAGGCATGTAAAGAAAAAATATCTGAAAATGAGTCAGAATTATCAAATGATAAAAGTTGCTCATGGATGGAAGTTGAGTGTCTTGGTGCTTGTGTTAATGCTCCAATGATGCAAATTAATGATGATTATTATGAAGATCTTGATAAAGAAAAGACTTTAAAAATTTTAGATAAAATTTTAAGTGGGGAAAAACCGATACCTGGTTCATACAGAGGAAGAATAAATAATGAACCAGAGAATAATAGAAAAACATTAATGGATTTAAAAAATGCTTAAAGATCAAGATAGAATTTTTCAAAACTTATATAATGATTTAGGGCCTGATTTGATTTCATCTCAAAAAAGAGGTGATTGGGTAAACACTAAAGATATAACAGGTAAAGGCAGAGACTGGATCATAAATGAAATTAAAGACTCACAACTTAGAGGAAGAGGTGGCGCAGGATTTCCAACTGGCTTAAAATGGTCATTTGCACCTAAAGAAGTTGGTTCAAGACCCCATTACTTGGTAATTAACGGAGATGAGTCCGAACCAGGTACATGCAAAGACAGAGATATTTTAAGATTCGAACCTCACAAATTAATTGAAGGATGCTTGATAGCGTCCTTCGCAATTCAAGCTCATGTTTGCTACATTTATATTAGAGGTGAATATTTTATAGACGGGCAAAAACTACAAGCAGCAATTGATGAGGCTTATGAAAAAAAATTATTAGGTAAAAACGCTGCAGGCACAGGATGGGATTTAGATGTTTATATTCACTATGGAGCTGGTGCTTATATTTGTGGAGAAGAAACAGCATTACTCGAGAGTATTGAGGGAAAAAAAGGTCAACCAAGATTGAAACCTCCTTTTCCAGCATTAATTGGTCTTTATGGTTGCCCAACGATAATTAATAATGTTGAAACAATAGCAGTAATACCAACAATACTTAGAAGAGGTGGTAAATGGTTTTCATCTTTAGGAAGGGAAAAAAATACAGGTACTAAAATTTTTTGTATATCTGGGAATGTAAATAACCCATGTAATGTTGAAGAGGAAATGAACATTCCTTTAAAAGAATTGATTGAGGTTCATGCTGGTGGTGTAATTGGTGGTTGGGAAAATTTACAAGCTGTTATTCCAGGCGGATCATCAATGCCATTAATACCTAAAGAAAAATGTGAGACATTAACAATGGATTTTGACTCATTAATGGCAGAAAAAAGTGGATTGGGAACAGCTGGGGTTGTTGTAATAAATAAAGATCAAGACATCATAAAATGTATGGCTAGGATAGCGAGATTTTACAAACATGAAAGCTGTGGTCAATGCACACCTTGCAGAGAAGGTTCAGGTTGGATGTGGAGAATGCTTGAAAGAATGGCAAAAGGAGAAGCATCTAAAGATGAAATAGAAATGCTTGGTGATGTAACAAAACAAATAGAAGGTCATACAATTTGTGCTTTCGGTGAGGGTTCTTCTTGGCCAGTGCAAGGTTTATTAAGACATTTTAAAGATGAAATTAAAAAAAGAAATAAATTTGATCCAATTGTTAAAGAGAAAAAAAATATTCCTTATTTAGTGGATCAACATTTGTTGGATAAAAATGCTTAAATTAAAAGTTAATGATATAGAAGTCGAGGTTGAAGAAGGACTTACTGTTCTTCAGGCTTGTGAAAAAGCAGGTGTAGAAATCCCAAGATTTTGTTACCATGAAAAGTTATCAATAGCTGGAAATTGTAGAATGTGTTTAGTAGAAATGGAAAAATCTCCTAAACCTATTGCTTCATGTGCAATGCCTGCAGCAGATGGAATGGTTATAAAGACTAATACTCCAAAAATAGAGAAATCAAGAAAAGGGGTAATGGAGTTTTTATTAGCAAATCATCCATTAGATTGCCCTGTTTGTGATCAAGGGGGAGAATGTGACCTTCAGGATCAATCAATGTTTTATGGAATAGATAAGTCAAGATTTAAAGAAAACAAAAGAGCGGTTCCAGATAAAAATATGGGCCCGATTATCAAAACACAAATGACAAGATGCATTCATTGTACAAGATGTGTAAGATTCGCAACAGAGGTAGCAGGTGTACCTGAGTTGGGAGCTATTGGAAGAGGGGAAGATATGCAGATTACTACATATTTAGAGCAATCGGTTCAATCAGAATTATCTGGAAATTTAATTGATCTTTGTCCGGTTGGAGCTCTTACATCCAAACCATATGTTTTTGAGGCGAGACCATGGGAATTAAAAAAAACTGAAACAATAGATGTAATGGATGCAGTTGGTTCAAATATTCGGGTTGATACATATGATTGGGAAGTAAAAAGAGTGTTACCTATTATAAATGAAGATATCAATGAAGAATGGATTTCAGATAAAACGAGATACGCATGTGATGGATTACTAAACCAAAGGCTTGATACGCCATATATAAAATATAATAACAAATTTGAAAAAGCTAGTTGGGACGAGGTTTATAAAATCATTAAATCTAAAATAGAAAATGCAAATAAAGATAGAATTTGTGGTTTTGTTGGAGATCTTACAAATATGGAAACAACTTTTATTTTTAAAGAATTTTTGGAAAGAACAATTAATACAAAAAAATATGATTTTAGATCTCAGAAGAGATTTATTGATTATTCAAAAAGAGAAAATTATTTATTTAATTCGTCAATAAATGGAATTGAAGAGGCAGACCTAATTTTATTGATAGGTACTAATCCGAGATATGAGGCAACAATTGTAAATGCAAGGATAAGGAAAGCATTCGTAAACAACAATACTAAGATTGTCTCACTAAATGATGTTGGGGATTTGACATATGATTATCAATGTTTGAATGGAAAGACTAAAACAATTAAAGATATATTTGATAATAATGATGAATTATCAAAACAAATTATCGAGGCAAAAAAACCAATGATAATATTTGGAGAGTCTTTTTTTAAAATAAAATCAGCAAATTATTTGTTTAATTTATCAAAAGAATTCTTGAAGAAAAATAACAAATTTAGTGACAATTGGAATCCAGTAAATTTATTGTCAGCAGATGCTGCTACAGTTGGAAATTTAGATTTAGGTGTTATAGATAAAAGTAATAAACTTTTAGATGAACTTTATAACAACAAATTTGAAATTATTTTTTTAATTGGACAGGATAATTTAGACTTAAAAAAAAAAGATGAATTTGTGATTTATCAAGGGAGCCATGGAGATAAAGGTGCAGAAATTGCGGACATAATTTTACCTGGATCAGCTTTTACTGAACAATCAGGCCACTACACAAATCTAGAGGGTAAAATACAAAAAGCTTTTAAGGCATCGTATCCTCCAGGAGATGCTAAAGAGGATTGGCAAATTATAAACGATCTTGCTGAAGTTATGAATAACAGAAAACTTTTTAATGATAAAAATGAACTTGAAAGTAGTATGCTTAACTACTTAAAGATTAATCAGGATCAACAAAGTTTAGAAATTAATAAAATAAATGACAACGATTTTATTGATGAAATTTTACAAATTGATTTTAAAGATTATTACTTTTCAAATGTTATTGCACGATCATCAAAAACAATGCTGGAATGTAATAATTCAAAGATTGATTTTAAAAAAACAGGCACCGAGGGTTAAAATATGGAATACTTAAATATTATTTTTCAGGAAAGTTATAAAATTTTATTTTTATTGGTACCTGTTTTAGTTTCAGTGGCTATGATTGTTTGGCTTGATCGAAGAGTTTGGGCTTTTGTTCAAAAAAGACAGGGTCCAAATGTAGTTGGCCCTTTTGGTTTATTACAATCTCTTGCAGATGCTCTAAAATATATTTTTAAGGAAATAATAATCCCAGCAAGTTCAAACAAAGTAATTTTTATCCTTGCCCCAATCATAACAATGACATTAGCTTTAATAGCATGGGCCGTGATTCCTTTTGGAGCTGAAAAAGTTTTAGCAGATATAAATGTTGGTATTTTATATATTTTTGCTGTTTCATCATTAGGTGTATATGGAATAATAATGGGAGGATGGGCATCAAATTCAAAATATCCTTTCTTAGGAGCGATAAGATCTGCTGCACAGATGGTATCTTATGAGGTATCTATCGGAATTATCATCATAAATGTTTTATTATGTGTCGGATCACTAAATTTAAATGATATTGTAGTAGCTCAAAAGGGTATGTGGTTTATAATTCCATTATTCCCAATGTTTGTAATTTTTTTTATTTCTGCATTAGCTGAAACGAATAGACCTCCCTTTGATTTACCAGAGGCGGAAGCTGAATTAGTTGCAGGTTACCAAACAGAATACTCTGGAATGATGTATGCTATGTTTTGGTTAGGAGAGTATGCAAACATTTTATTAATGTGTGCTTTAGGATCTATTTTGTTTTTAGGAGGCTGGTTATCCCCGATTGATCTTTATCCTTTTAACTTAATACCTGGTGCACTTTGGTTAATTTTTAAAATTTTATTATTATTTATTCTTTTTGCATTGGTTAAAGCAATAGTGCCAAGGTATAGATATGACCAATTAATGAGATTAGGTTGGAAAATATTTTTACCATTATCTTTAACTTATGTTGTTTTGACAGCAAGTTATCTTTTTTATTTTAATCTTTTACCAGCAATTTAAATGAAAATAACAAGATTTTTTAAAACAATATTGATGACTGATTTTATCAGTGGATTATTTATTGCCATAAAAGAACTTTTTAAGCCTAAAAAAACTATAAATTATCCTTTTGAAAAGGGAAAAATTAGTCCAAGATATAGAGGAGAGCACGCATTAAGAAGATACCCTAATGGTGAAGAAAGATGTATAGCTTGTAAATTGTGTGAAGCTGTTTGTCCTGCTCAAGCAATTACAATTGAATCTGCTCAAAGAGCTGACGGAAGTAGAAAAACTACACGTTATGATATTGATATGATGAAATGTATTTATTGTGGTTTATGTGAAGAATCTTGTCCTGTAGATGCAATTGTTCAAGGACCAAATTTTGAATTTTCTACAGAAACTCGCGAGGAACTTTATTACACAAAAGAGAAACTATTAGACAATGGGGATAGATGGGAAAATGTTTTAGCAGCAAATATCAAATCAGACAACCCATACAGATAATTTATGATTGCTCATGCAATATTTTTTTATTTCTTTTCTATTATTGCAGTAGTTTCTGCAATAATGGTTACTGTATCTAAAAACACAGTTCATTCAGTTTTTTTTTTAATTCTTGATTTTATAAGCATATCTTGTCTTTTCATTATGATTGGTGCTGAATTTTTGGGCATGATTATGTTAATTGTTTATGTCGGAGCAGTTGCAGTATTATTTTTATTTGTTGTGATGATGCTTAATGTTGCTCAACAAAAAAACCAGTGGTTTATATCAAAAGATAGTTCGGGTCATATACCCATTGGATTGTTAATTAGTGTGATAATTTTTTTTGAATTAATAATTGTAATAGGTGGTTGGAAGTATAAGCCAGATTTATTTAATTCTACAAAATTAACAACAAGTAATGAGATAAGTAACACACACTCTTTAGGCCAGATTTTATATACTGATTATATTCATATATTTCAAATTAGTGGGATGATACTTTTGATTGCAATGATAGGTGCAATAGTTCTCACTTTTAGACAAAGAGAAGGTGTTAAAAAACAAAGTTATTTAAAACAAATTTCTAGAGAAAGAGCCGAAGGTGTGGAAGTACTTGAAGTTGCATCTAACAAAGGAGTGAAAATAGATGATTGATATAGGATTAGGGCATTATTTAACCTTAGGTGCTGTTATCTTTAGTATTGGAATTATTGGTATTTTCCTTAACAGAAAAAATATTATCGTAATCTTGATGAGTATTGAGCTGATTTTATTAGCTGTAAATATAAATTTAGCATCTTTCTCTATTTATTTGGGAGATTTATCAGGTCAAGTGTTTTCTTTATTTATACTAACTGTAGCTGCAGCTGAAGCAGCTATTGGTTTAGCGATCATAGTTGTTTACTTTAGAAACTCTGGAACTATTCGAGTTGAGGAAATAGATAAATTAAAAGGGTAAAATGGAAATTTCAATCATTGCATTACCATTATTAGCTTCAATCATATCAGGATTTTTTGGAAAATTTATAGGTGATAGAAACTCAGAAATTATTACAAGCCTTTTAGTATCAATATCAGCTATTTTTTCTGTGATAGTTTTTTACGAAGTCATAATTAATCAATACCAAGAAAACATAATAATAGCGAAATGGATTAGCTCTGGCTCTCTTGAAGTAAATTGGTCTATGCAGATAGATTCTTTGTCTGCGGTGATGTTAGTAGTAGTTACATCAGTATCTGCGTTGGTTCATATTTATTCAATAGGATATATGTCTCATGATCCACATAAACCAAGATTTATGGCTTACTTATCCTTGTTCACTTTTGCAATGTTAATGTTGGTTACAGCAGATAATTTTATTCAATTATTTTTCGGCTGGGAAGGAGTTGGTTTATGCTCTTATTTTTTGATAGGATTTTGGTTTAAAAAAGACTCTGCGAACAAGGCTGCAATAAAGGCTTTCGTGGTAAATAGAGTGGGTGATTTTGGATTTGCATTAGGGATATTTTTAATTTTTTATTTATTCGGAACAGTAAATTATTCCGAGGTTTTTAATCAAATTTCAAATATTGTAGACAAAAACTTAGTGTTTTTAGGCATTACATTCAATGCAATAGATTTAATTTGTTTACTTTTATTTATTGGTGCAATGGGAAAATCAGCACAAATTTTTCTTCATACTTGGTTACCAGATGCTATGGAAGGTCCAACACCTGTCTCTGCTTTAATTCACGCTGCAACGATGGTTACAGCTGGAGTTTTCTTAGTTGTAAGATGTTCACCAATTTACGAATACTCTGAATTAGCATTAAATATCATTACAATTGTTGGAATGAGTACTGCATTTTTTGCTGCATCAGTAGCTTTGGTACAAAATGATATAAAAAAGATAATTGCATATTCTACTTGTAGTCAATTAGGCTATATGTTTTTTGCTACAGGTGTTGGTGCATATAATGTAGCAATGTTTCATTTATTTACTCATGCATTTTTTAAAGCCTTATTATTTTTAGGATCTGGATCAGTTATTCACGCTTTCAAAGATGAACAAAATATAAATAATATGGGAGGGGTGTGGAAAAAACTTCCATACACTTATTGTCTGATGATCATAGGGACTCTTGCTTTAACAGGATTTCCATTTTTATCTGGTTTTTATTCTAAAGATGCAATTATTGAATTTGCTTATTTAAGAGGAAATACAACAGGTTATTATGCTGCTGGAATTGGTATATTTACAGCTTTGCTTACATCAATTTACTCTTGGAGATTAATTTTTAAAACTTTTCATGGTGACTATAACAATAAAGAAATAAAAATTGATGAAACTCACGAGTCTCCTTTCATAATGTTAATACCTTTAATTCTACTTTCAATCGGCGCAATATTTGCTGGTTTTTTATTTAAAGAATTATTTATTGGTTATGAAGGTGTTAATAATTTTTGGCGTGACTCAATATTTTTCTTGAAGCCATTAAGTATTGATCATCCTCCATTATGGTTTTTATTACTTACACCAACTTTAGTCATTTTATCTATTCCATTAGCGTATTATTTGTTTATTAAAAATAAAAACTTGCCTGAGCAAATTGTAAGTATCAATAAACCGCTTTATCAATTTTTGTTAAATAAGTGGTATTTCGATGAACTTTATGATTTCTTATTTGTCAAAACATCAAAAAAATTTGGTTTGTTTTTATGGAAGTTCTTTGACTTAAAAATTATTGATGGCTTTGGCCCAGATGGTATTTCCTCAATGATTAAAAAATTTTCGGTTAAAGCCAACAAATTTCAAAGTGGATACATTTATCATTATGCATTTATAATGTTACTTGGTTTTTCTGCTTTATTAACATTCTTAATTATAAAATGACAAACTTTCCTATTCTCTCCTTACTCATTCTTTTACCTTCAATTGGAGCATTATTTTTATTTTTTACAAAAAGTAGTCAAAATAATATTACGACAAAATATGTAGCTTTATTTACTTCAGTAGTTACTTTTTTGATATCTATATATTTATGGATATTTTTTGATCAATCTACTTCTGAATTCCAATTTGTTGAGGAAAGAATTTGGATTGAAAATTTGATTAATTACAAGGTGGGTGTTGATGGCATTTCAATTTTATTTATTTTACTAACAACATTTATTACTCCTCTTTGCATTATATCAGTAAACAATTCAATTAAAGAAAGACTAAGTGAATTTTTAATAGCAGTATTAATAATGGAGTCTTTTATGATTGGAGTATTTTGCTCTTTAGATCTTGTGGTCTTTTACTTATTTTTTGAAGCTGGTTTAATTCCAATGTTTTTAATTATTGGAATTTGGGGTGGTGCTAGAAGAGTTTATTCTGCATTTAAATTTTTTTTGTATACTTTACTTGGCTCAGTTTTAATGTTGGTAGCAATAATTACTATATATTGGCTCAATGGTACTACAGATTTTATCGAATTGTATAATTCTGGAATTGATACCAAGTATCAAAATCTTTTATGGTTAGCATTTTTTAGTTCTTTTGCAGTAAAAACTCCAATGTGGCCTGTACACACTTGGCTTCCCGATGCTCACGTTGAAGCCCCTACAGCAGGATCTGTTTTGCTAGCAGCTATCTTACTAAAAATGGCTGGTTATGGTTTTATTAGATTTTCTCTAGGTTTATTTCCAGCTGCATCAGAAATCTTTACTCCATTGATTTATACACTAAGTGTTATTGCTATTATTTTTACTTCTTTCATAGCATTGATGCAGGAGGATATGAAAAAATTAATCGCCTATTCATCAGTTGCCCATATGGGTTATGTAACTTTAGGAATTTTTACAATTCAACAACAAGGAATTGAAGGAAGTATTATTCAAATGATAAGTCACGGATTAGTTTCGGCAGCACTCTTTTTATGTGTTGGTGTAGTCTACGACAGAATGCACTCAAGACTAATAAATACTTACGGTGGAATTGTTAACATTATTCCTAAATATTCAATTTTATTTATGTTATTTACTTTGGCAGCTTTAGGATTGCCAGGAACTAGCGGTTTTGTTGGAGAGTTTTTAATTTTAATGGGTGCTTTTAAGGATAACTTTTTAGTAGCTGTGATCGCTAGCTTAGGAGTTATCATTGGAGCAGCATATATGCTTTGGTTATATAAAAGAGTTGTTTTTGGTAAATTGATCAACACAGATTTAAAACAGATGTTTGATTTGAATAGATCTGAATTATTTATTTTATCTTGTTTGGCTGTACCAACATTATTTTTTGGATTTTACCCAGATCCTTTAATTAATACGATTGAAGTGTCAATTTCAGATTTAATTGATCAATATAATTTTAAATTAGCAAGTAAAATATAATGGAAAATTTACAATTAGTATTACCAGAAATATTTCTTTCATTATCAATAATGTTTTTATTAATTTTAGGAGTTTTTAAAAAAAATAGTGCAAGAATCGTTCAAAGTCTTTCTTTAGTAGTTTTGATTGTTACAGCTGTCATCACATTTAATGAGACTATTGGTATTAGTGAAATAAAATTATTTAATAACAGTATTATCATTGATTATTTGTCTTCGTTAATGAAGATAATTACCTTATTAGCTGCCTTTTTAGTATTAAATATATCCTCAAATTATTTAAAAACCTTTCAAATCTTTAAAATTGAGTATCCAATTTTAATTTTAAGTTCTGTTTTAGGAATGATGGTAATGATTAATTCTAATGACTTAATTGTGTTTTATATGGGTTTGGAGCTCCAGTCATTAGCCTTATATGTTTTAGCTACATTTAATAGAGATCAAATAAAATCCTCAGAAGCAGGACTAAAATATTTTGTTTTAAGTGCCTTATCCTCAGGATTGTTGTTGTATGGTTGTTCTTTAATTTATGGTTTTACTGGCTCTACTAATTTTAATGTAATAGCTAGTCAACTAAATTCAGATGAGTATGCCTTAACATTTGGTATAGTATTTATTTTAGTAGGACTAGCATTTAAAATTTCTGCTGTTCCTTTTCATATGTGGGCACCAGATGTCTATGAAGGTTCACCAACTTCAGTGACATTATTTTTCACAATGGTTCCAAAAATAGCAGCATTAACTGTATTTATAAGATTTTTATATGTGCCATTTTTAAATCTAATTGATCAGTGGCAAATGATTTTAATTTTTTTATCAATAGCATCCATGTTATTTGGTGCTATAGCGGCTATTGGACAAACAAATTTAAAAAGACTTGTTGCTTACAGCTCCATTGGACATGTTGGTTACGCATTAGCCGGTGTAGCAGCGGGTACAAACGATGGAGTCCAAAGCTCAGTCATATACATTACTATATATGTTTTAATGAACCTGGGATTATTTTCATGCTTGTTAATGCTAAAAAGGGATAACCAATATTTTGAAAAAATAGAGGATTTATCAGGTTTATCCAAAAATCATCCAATGCTTTCATTATCCTTACTTATAATCTTATTTTCATTAGCTGGTATACCTCCGTTAGCAGGTTTCTTTGCTAAATTTTATGTTTTTAAAGCAGTCATTGAGCAATCTATGTATTTTTTAGCGATCGTTGGTTTACTATCAACAGTTGTTGCAGCTTTTTATTATTTGAGGCTAATTAAAATTATGTATTTCGATGAGCAAAAAGAAAAGTACGATACAGACCATAGTTTTTGGTTAAAATTTTCTTTAACAGCATCTACATTGTTAATTCTGATATACTTCATTTTTCCAAGTCAACTAATAGAAATGGTTTCCAGAATTAATTTAATACAATGAAATTTAAAATTTTAAGATTTAAAAAATTAAGAAGTACGAATGATACAGCCAGAAGAATAATAAGAAATTCTAATTTAGATTATGGAATGATAATTACTGAAATTCAAAGTCATGGACGTGGTCAATATGGAAAAAAATGGATCTCATTAAAAGGAAATTTATTTGTAAGTTTTTTTTATAATTTGGAGAACATTAGTTTAACTATAAAACAATTAACCAAAAAAAATTGTTTATTAGTTAAAAAACTAATTTCTAAATATTATAAAAAAAAAATAATATATAAAAAACCTAATGATTTATTAGTTAATAGAAAAAAAATTTGTGGAATTTTGCAAGAGACTGTTAAAAGATTAAATAAAGAATTTCTTATTGTCGGAATTGGTATTAATTTGATAAAAAACCCTATAATTAGTAATTATCAAACTATAAATTTAAATGATTTGGTAAATAAAAAGATTTCAAAAAAAAAAATTGAAACAGAATTAAAAAATATTTTCGAAAAAAATTTTAAATTAAACAAAAGTAAATAGTTTTATGTATATTCTAGGTGATATTGGAAATTCTGATACAAAAATATTTTTAGTAAACAAAAATGATGTAATTTTAAAAAGAATAAATTTACCTAGCAAAAATATAAATAATCAATATTTGGATAAGAAAATAAAATATTTGATTAATGATATGAAAAAAATTAACAAAATACTTTTTTGTAGTGTAGTACCAAAATCTTTTAAATTGATAAAAAATTATTTTTTAAAAAAAACTAAAACAAAATGCCTTGAAGTTAAAAATTTAGATTTAAAATCTTTGATTAAGATTAAAGTAAATTATAAGCAAGTTGGTTCTGACAGATTGGTAAATGCGATAAGTTTACAAAACAATAAACATAATTTCATAATCTTGGATTTTGGAACGGCTACAACATTTGATGTTGTTATAAAAAAAGATTACAGAGGTGGTATAATAGCTCCTGGTGTAAAAATTTCTCTAGATACTTTATCCGATAAAGCTTCCTTAATTCCTAAAATTAATTTAAAGAGTACTAAAAATATTGTTGGCAACAATACTATTTCAGCAGTTCGATCAGGTTTTTTTTGGGGTTACATTGGGCTCATTGACAATATTATTAATTTGATTAAGAAAGATTTCAGAAAATCTTTCAAACTTGTAATTACAGGAGGCTATTCTGATTTATTTAGAAAATCATTAAAGACTAGAGTAATACAAAATAGAGATATCACAGTTAAAGGATTAATTAAAATTGCAAAATTAATTAAATAAATGAAAAAAGAATTATTATTTTGTCCATTAGGAGGTTCTGGTGAAATTGGAATGAATATGAATCTTTTTGGTTATGGTGATCCTGGTAACCACAAATGGATAATGGTAGACATTGGAGTGACTTTTGCAGATGATACTATTCCAGGTATTGACCTTATCTATCCAGATCCAGGTTTTATTGTCGAAAGAAAAGATAATTTGTTAGGCATAATACTAACCCACGCTCATGAAGATCATATTGGAGCTATTGCACACTTATGGCCAAAATTAAAATGTAAAATTTTTGCAACTCCATTTACTGCATTGTTAATTAAAGAAAAATTTAAAGAAAAGCATATAGATATCACAAAAGATTTACAGATAGTTGAATTAAATGGAAAAGTGTCTTTGGAAGACTTTGAAATTGAATATATTACTTTAACGCACTCTATTTTAGAACCTAATGGATTAAGAATAAAAACTCCTGCTGGGATTGTTTTACATACTGGTGATTGGAAGGTAGATCCAAATCCTTTAATTGGTGAAGAAATCAATGCAAAAAGATTAAAAGAAATTGGAAATGAAGGTGTGCTAGCAATGATTTGTGACTCAACAAATGTATTTAGTGCAGGCAGATCGGGCTCAGAACTTGATGTGAGAAAAAATTTATTAAATATCATGAGTCGTTTAAAAAAAAGAATTATTATCACTTCTTTTGCCTCAAACGTTGCCAGGATGGAAACAGCTTTTTATTGTGCTGAACAAACTGGAAGACAAATCTCGTTAGTTGGAAGATCTATGCATAGAATTTATAAAGCTGCGAGACAATGTGGTTACTTAAAAAATTCTATTGATCCTATTGACCCAAGAGAAGCAAAAAAATTTGCTAGAGAAAAAATAGTTTATTTGTGTACAGGTAGTCAGGGTGAACCAATGGGTGCAATGATGAGAATTTCAAATTACACACATCCAGATGTTTTCATTGAGAAAGGTGATGCAGTAATCTTTTCATCTAAAATTATTCCTGGTAATGAAAAAAAATTATATAAATTACATAATCAGTTGGTAAAGAATGGGATAGAGGTTATCTCAGAGGAAACTGAGTTTATTCATGTTTCAGGACATCCAAATCGAGAGGATCTAAAAGATATGTATCAATGGGTTAAACCTAAATGTGTAATCCCAGTTCATGGAGAACATAGACATATGATTGAACACATCAATTTTGCAAAAGAAATGCAAGTTCCTCACCCAGTTCAGGTTGAAAACGGAGATATAGTAAAACTACATCCTGGTGAAGCACCAGAGGTTTATGACAAAGCACCAAGTGGCAGGTTATATTTAGACGGTAATGTAAGTGTAGAGGAGGATTCACAATCAATAAAAGATAGAAGAAATTTAAGTAGCAATGGTTACTTGGAAGTTACTATACTAATTACTCCTAAAGGTAACATACACAATAATCCTGTAACGACATTTAGAGGTTTACCAATTTACGAGAAAGATGAATTTATTTACGGTTTAGAAGATGAAATAGAGAAGACAACGAGATCATTTCAACTTGGAAATAAACAACAAGAAAGTAATTTAATTGATGCTCTTAAAATTGCTTGTAGAAAATTTACAAAAGAAAAAACAGGAAAAAGACCTTACACCAATATTAATTTAGTCAGAATTTGATGAGTCCAACTGGTTTAGCAATAATTTATATTATTATCTGGTGGATTGTTTTTTTTGCTATATTGCCAATCGATGTAGAGAGAAAAAAGACAATTAAAATTGATGGTGAAGACCCAGGATCTCCAGAAAATCCAAAAATGCTTAAAAAATTCCTTTATTGTACTGTAATAACAACAGTTATATTTATCGCAATTTATTTATTAATGAAATTTGAATATTTAAATTTAAGAAATATAATCATTTAATATGCTCATTTCTAAATCCTTTATTCCTATATTAAAAAATAACCCATCTGAAGCAAAAATAAAATCTCATCAGTTGATGTTAAGAGTTGGTATGATTAAGCAATCTTCAGCGGGCATATATTCCTGGTTGCCATTAGGTTTTAAAGTAATGAAAAAAATTGAACAAATTGTTAGAGAAGAACAAAATAAAATTGGTGCTCAAGAAATATTAATGCCAACAATTCAATCTAGTGAGATTTGGAAAGAAAGTGGTCGATACGAGGATTATGGCGAGGAAATGCTAAGAATAAAAGATCGTCAGGATCGAGAAATGCTTTATGGTCCAACAAATGAGGAACTAGTAACCGATATATTTAGATCATCAATCAAGTCTTATAAATCTTTACCACAGCTTTTATATCATATTCAGTGGAAATTTAGAGATGAAATAAGACCAAGGTTTGGAATTATGAGGTGTAGAGAATTTTATATGAAAGATGCTTACTCATTTGACGTATCTGATGAAGAAGCTTTATTTTCTTACAATAAATTTTTCATATCATATTTGAAAACATTTAAGAGATTAGATCTCACAGCAATTCCAATGGCTGCTGACACCGGACCGATTGGTGGAAATCTTTCACATGAATTTATAATTCTTGCTGAAACAGGGGAAAGTAAAATTTTTACAGATAAGAGAATTTTTGATGTTGAAAGTGAAGGCACAGAGTTAAATAAAAATTCTTTAAATGATTTAAGAAAGAAATTTGAGCAATTTTATTCTGTAACGGATGAAAAATTTAATAAAGAAGAATTTGAAACAAAGGTAAATGAAAAAAATAGATTAATAACCAAAGGAATTGAAGTTGGACATATCTTTTATTTTGGAGACAAATATTCTAAACCTATGGGAGGATCGGTTGATTTACCTGAAGGTAAAAAAGATTTTGTGAAAATGGGATCATATGGAATTGGTGTCTCAAGATTAGTTGGCGCAATAATTGAGGCTAAATATGATGAAAAAGATGAGGTCATGAAATGGCCAATTTCTGTTGCTCCATATGATGTTTCAATAATTCCAATGATAAATAAAAATGATATATCAGCTTTGGATAAAGCTAATAGAATCAACTTAGAGTTAGAGAAAAATAATATTGAGGCAA
Source organism: uncultured Pelagibacteraceae bacterium (assembly GCA_902558225.1). Taxonomy (GTDB): domain Bacteria; phylum Pseudomonadota; class Alphaproteobacteria; order Pelagibacterales; family Pelagibacteraceae; genus Pelagibacter. The sequence goes on from CACEDG010000002.1 coordinate 85,200, forward strand.
TTATTGACGATACCGATGAAAATTTTTCATCAAAAATTAAAAAAATGAATTTAATTGGTGCTCCCTACCAAATTATTATAGGTAAACAGTCAAAAGATGATCATATTGAATTTAAAGAGGTAGGAAAAGATTCAAAAAAAATTAAATTGAGTGAAGTTATTAAAATTATAAAAGAACAAAAAGCAAAATATTGATTTCCACGGTTGAAAAAGAAATTACATTTAGATTTTTAAAAGCTAGAAAAAAAGACGGCTTTTTGAATATTATTTCAATTTTTTCATTTATTGGTATTGGGCTTGGGGTAGCTGTTCTTATTATTGTAATGTCTGTTATGAATGGTTTTAGAACAGAATTAATTAACAAAATTGTAGGATTTAATCCTCATGTAACTGTAAAACCATATAACCAAGAAATAGATGTTGCTAAAACTAAGACTAATAAATTAAAATTTATTAGTAAAAACTTAATTTCTAGTAATTCAGGTGAGGGAATAATAATAAAAGATGATTATAGTAAAGGAGTTATAATAAGAGGTTATAAAGCAAAGGATTTCCCAAAATTAGAAATTATTAATGATAAATCATTTATTGGAAAACCAAATGACTTAACCAAAAATAACATTTCAATCAGTAAAGAATTAAGTTTTATCCTTGGAGTTGAAATAGGTGATGATATTACCATTATGTCACCTTCAGGTGTACAAACAATCATAGGAAGTTTGCCTAAACAAAAAACTTTCAAAGTGACATCACTTTTTGAGAGTGGTTTGATAGATTTCGATAATAATGTCATTTTTATCAATTTAGAAACTCTAGAGGAATTTTTTGATTTAAATCCTAAAAAAAGAAATTTAGAAATTTACTTAAAAGATCCAAAAGATATTGAAAACCAAAAAAAAATTATTCAAAAAATCTTTTCAGACGAATTTGTTTATAGTTGGGCTGATATGAATAGTTCATTGTTTTCAGCTTTAAAAGTTGAGAGAAATGTTATGTTTATTATTCTTTCTTTAATAATTATAGTTGCTGCTTTTAACATTATTTCAGGTTTAACTATTTTAGTTAAAAATAAAACCCGTGAAATAGCAATATTAAAATCCATTGGTGTTTTGAATAAATCAATTGTTAAAATTTTTTTCTTAGTTGGGATAACAATAGGAACTTCAGCAACAATATTTGGAGTTATTTTAGGAATAACTTTTTCAATTTATGTGGAAAACATAAGACAAATTTTAAGCACAATTTTTAATATTAGTTTATTTCCTGAAGAAATTTATTTTTTAAGCACAATGCCTTCAGAAATAAATGCTACATCAATTTTTATTATCTCATTATGTTCAATATTTATTACTGTAGTTGTTTCAATATTTCCAGCTCTCAAGGCAGCAAAACTTGATCCAATAAAATCTTTAAAATATGAGTAATTTTGTAAAATTAACAAACGTTAGCAAAACTTTTGAGGAGCAAAAAAAAGTTAATGTTTTAAAAAAAATTTCATATAATTTCAAAAAAGGAAAGATCTATTCTCTAATGGGTCCATCTGGATCGGGTAAATCTACTCTTCTAAATCTGTTATCATTAATTGATAGACCAAACTCAGGATCAATAAGTTTTGACAATGAAATAATCAATTATAATGATATGAGTAAAAATGATCTTATAAGAGCAAATAAAATAGGTATTATTTATCAACAAGATAATCTACTTCCTGACTTCACTGCATTAGAAAATATATACTTAGCCAGTCTAGCAGCAGGCAAAAGTAAAAAGTTATCCATAATTAAAGCTAAAAATTTATTAAGAAAAGTTGGTCTTTTAAATAGATCAAATCATTATCCGGCTCAACTTTCTGGCGGTGAAAAACAACGAGTATCAATTGCTAGAGCATTGATCAATGATCCCCAAATTATCTTAGCAGATGAGCCAACTGGTAGTTTAGATCTAGAAACTGCAAAAGAAATTTTTGATATTTTAAAAAAACAAATAAATTCGAATAGATTAATAATTTTTGCAACTCATAATAGATTTTTTGCAAATAAGTCTGATTGCTTATTGGAAATAATTAATGGTAATATAAAAGTCATTAATGGCTGAGTCTAAAATTCAAAATTTTAATCATTTAAAAATTCATTCTCAATTTTCAATATGTGAAGGTGCCATTAAAATTGATGATCTTAAGGAGGTAGCAAAAGAGAAAAAGATTAAGTCACTTGGTTTATGTGATACATCAAATCTTTGTGGTGCTTTAGAATTTGCTGAAAAAATCTCTAAAAGTGGAAGTCAACCAATAATTGGAACACAAATAAATTTTAAATTTGGTGATACAATAGGTTTAATACCTCTGTTTGCTTTGAGCGAAGTTGGTTATAAAAGGATAATTGAACTATCTTCATTATCTTATCTTAGCAATGATGGAACCACAGAACCACATTTAAACTTTGAAGAATTAATAAAAAGAAGTGATGGAGTTTCAGTTTTTTCAGGAACGATCAATGGTCTTATTGGTCAATTATTTAATAAAGGTAAATTTTCCGATATTGAAGAATTATATTCAAAACTTAAATTAGCATATGGTGATAAATTCTACGTAGAAATTCAACGTCATAGTGACCAAAATGAAATTTCTTTTGAAAAATTAAATTTATCTCTTTCGTCCAAATTAGAAATACCAATAATAGCAACCAATGAAGTTTTTTACTTAAACAAAGATATGCAAGAAGCTCATGATGCATTAATTTGTATTAAAAACAAAACATATATAAATGAAAAAAATAGGATCAAATATTCAAATCAACATTATTTAAAAAATGATTCTGAAATATTAGAATTATTTTCTGATTTACCTGAGGCTTTAGAAAATAATTATAATTTTCCTTATCGATGTAATTTTAGACCCTCTTTTTCAAAACCTATTTTGCCTGATATTAGCTCAGATAAAGGAGGAAATGCTGATGAAATATTGAAATCAAATTCTTATGAGGGGTTAAAAGATAAATTTAGAAATGTTTTTAACTTAAAAGATAAAGATTTCTCAAACAATAAAAAATATTTGATTTATAAAGATAGGTTAGACCACGAATTAGAAATAATTATTCAAATGAAATATTCAAGTTATTTCATAATTGTATCTGATTATATCATATGGGCAAAAAATAATGATATACCAGTAGGTCCAGGAAGAGGTTCTGGAGCAGGTTCTTTAGTAGCATGGTGCCTTTTAATAACAGATGTGGATCCTATAAAATTCAATTTAATTTTTGAAAGATTTCTAAATCCTGATCGTATTTCTATGCCAGATTTTGATATCGATTTTTGTGAGGAAAAAAGAGACCTGGTATTTGAATATTTAACTAAAAAATATAAAGAGAGTGTCGCACATATAATTACTTTTGGAAAATTGAAAGCAAGAATGGTTATAAGAGATGTCGGAAGAGTGCTGGGGTTGTCTTACGGTTTTGTAGATAGCATATCAAAAATGATACCTTTCGATCCATCTAGGCCTCAAAATTTAACTGACTGTATAGCGGGAGAACCTAGATTACAAAAATTGATTAATGATGATCCAAGAGTAAAAAAACTTACTGAACTATCCTTAAAACTTGAGGGATTAAATAGAAATTTTGCAACTCATGCTGCTGGAGTTGTAATTGCTGATAGAAAATTAAAAGAAGTTGTGCCTTTGTATAAAGATCAAACTGCAAATTTATTACTTCCTTCAACTCAGTTTGATATGTATTCGGCTGAAGACGCTGGTTTAATTAAATTTGATTTTTTAGGTTTAAAAACTTTGACAGTTATTAACAAAACCCAAAAGCTTGTAAGAAAAAAAAACAAAGATTTTAGTATAGATGACATAAATTTTGAGGATCAGAAAGTTTTTGAACTATTGTCCTCTGGCAAAACTGTAGGCTTATTTCAAATTGAGAGTGCAGGAATGAGAGAAGCGTTAACTCAAATGCGACCAAATCATATTGAAGATATTATTGCCTTAGTAGCTCTGTACAGACCTGGACCTATGAGCAACATACAAATTTATAATGATTGTAAACATGGTAGACAAAAACCAGACTACTTACATCCGCTATTAGAGGAAATCCTTAAGCCAACTTATGGTGTTATTATTTATCAAGAACAAGTGATGCAAATAGCTCAAAAGTTATCAGGATTTACTGCTGGTCAAGCAGATCTTTTGAGAAGAGCAATGGGAAAGAAAAAGAGAGCAGAGTTAGAGAAACAAAAACAAAATTTTATTTCAGGTGCTGTAAATAATGGAATAAGAAAAGATATTGCTACTGGAATTTTTTTAAAGATAGAACCTTTTGCAGAATATGGATTTAACAAAAGTCATGCAGCAGCATATGCAATCATTTCTTATCAAACTGCTTTCTTGAAAACTTATTATCCAAAAGAATTTATTGCTGCATCAATGACTATGGATATATCTAATCAAAATAAGTTAGGTGAATTTTATGAGGAATTAAAAAGACTTAAAATAGAAATATTAAGACCAGATATTAATGAGTGTTATGCTGATTTTAGGACTGAAAATGGGAAATTTTACTATGCGCTCGGGGGAATTAAAGCAGTAGGGTATGAGGCGATTTCTAATATTGTTGAGGAAAGATTAAAAAATGGAAAATTTAAGTCTATTGTCGATTTTCTAAATCGAGTAAATCCAAAGAATATCAATAAACTTCAATTAGAGGGATTAGTAAAAGCTGGTGCGTTTGATAGTATCAATTCAAACAGACAATCTTTGTTTAATTCTATTCCAAATTTCATAACAAAATCTAAAAATATATTTGAAAATAAGTCTGCAAATCAAATTGATTTATTTGGTGAAGATGAAAATCAAAAAAATGAAATAATTACAACTATAGATGATTGGGATTTTGAAAAAAGATTATCAAAAGAATTTGAATCAATTGGCTTTTTTATATCTGATCATCCATTAAACCAATTTAAAGAAATTTTTAATGATTATAAAATTATTGATTATCAAAACTTTTTAGAACAAGATAATTTAAAAGATGCAAACATTGCTGCAACTGTGCTTAAAGTAAATGAAAGAAAAACAGCAAAAGGAACTACATACGCTGTATTGAAACTTACAGATTTGACAAGTGTTTTTGAATTGTTTATTTTTTCTGATATTTTGAATCAAAATCGTGAAATTTTAAAAGAAGGAAATTCTTTACTTTTATCTTTAATAAAATCCTCCATTGATAATGAAAATAGATTTAAAAGAGTAAATGTTCTGAAAATTAGCTCTCTAAAAGATATATTGAGTAAACCAATTAATCAGGTAACTTTTGATCTTAAAACACTTGATGAAATTAAAGAAGTTTCAAAGTATTTAAAAAAAGATGGGGATACTACAGTGAATATAAAATTAAAAGATGAGAAGGAAAGTCTAAATTTTCAGCTTGATGAGAAGAGAAATATTGACAGAAAAACAATAAATTTAATGAGAAATAAGGATATTTCTGTATCAATAAGTTAATTTTAGCTTGTTAATTTTGATAAATCTTTGTAAATAGTTTCCAATTAAATTAACACGCACACAGTTTTTGGTTTGATACCTCCGGTCCTTTAGTGGCAATTACTGTGGTGGCTTAACCGGGAAAAAATATGAAAATACCTAACGTAACAATACAACAACTCTTAGAGGCTGGAGTTCATCTTGGTCATAAAACCCTTAGATGGAATCCAAAAATGAAAAAATATATTTTTGGAAAAAGAGACTCTATTCATATACTAGATTTAACGCAAACTTTGGATTTAACAAAAATTGCTTTAGAAAAGATTTTTAAAACAATTGAAAATAATGGTAAAATTTTATTTGTTTCAACAAAAAAACAAGCATCAGAAGCTATTGCAGAAGTGGCTAAAGAAACTGACCAATATTTTGTAAATTATAGATGGCTTGGCGGTATGCTTACTAATTGGGGGACAATATCTAATTCCATAAAAAGACTAAAAAAATTGGAGACAGATTTAGTATCTGAGAATAGAGGATTTACAAAAAAAGAATTATTAAAGATGTCCGTTAAAAAAGATAAACTTCAAAGATCACTAGGTGGAATATCTGAAATGAAAAAAATTCCAGATTTAGTTTTTATTATTGATACAAATTATGAATCGTTAGCTATACAAGAGTCAGTTAAATTAGGTATTCCAATCATTGCAATACTTGATAGTAATTCAAATCCTGATGGGATTGATTTTCCAATACCAGGTAATGATGATGCCAGAAGAGCAATAGATCTTTATTGTAGTTTAATAAAAGAGACTATTATTGCAGCAAAAAGTTCTACCCCGAGTGTAAATACTGAAAAAAATAAAGCAAAAAAAGAGGTTAAAGAAAAGACCATCGCTGAAATTGATAGAGACAAATTAGAAAAAAAATTTTCAAAAGAAAAAAAAGAAAATTTACATTAATATGAGCGATATTGAGAAAGTAAAAAAATTAAGAAATGCCACTGGAGCAGGATTTAAAGACTGTAATTTAGCAATTAAAGAGTCTGGTGGTAATCTAGATAAAGCAATTGAAATTTTAAGAGTAAAAGGTATCTCAAAAGCTTCTAAAAAAATGTCTCGGGATGCAAAAGAAGGAGTTGTTGCAATTAGTGGTGATGAAAAAAAAACGTCAATTATAGAAGTTAATTGTGAGACTGACTTTGTAGCTAAAAATAATGATTTTATAAATTTTGTAAAAGAATTAAGTGAATTAAATAACGAAGCAAATTCAAATTTAGATGAATTAAAAAAAACCAAAATGAAAAATGGTGATACAGTTGAAGATACACTTGTAGCACTCATAGCCAAAATTGGAGAAAAAATTACTATTGGACAAACAAAAACAATTTCGAATTCTTCGTCTTTAAACTATCAATATCTTCACACAATAGTTAAAGATAATTTAGCTAAGTTAGGTGTAGTTGTTTCATTAGAAACAAAAGATAACTCGGAGACTGTAAAAACTTTTGGAAAACAATTATCAATGCATATAGCAGCTTCAAATCCTTTAGCTTTAGAAACGGGTTTAATTGATAAATCTGTTTTAGATAAAGAGCAAGAGCTTATTACAGAAGAATTAAAGAATTCTGGGAAACCAGAGGAAATTGCTAAAAAAATTAGCTTGGGCAAAATGAATAAATTTAAAGAGGAAAATGCATTATTAACTCAAGCCTGGGTTATGGAACCTAAGAAAAAAGTTAAGGACGTCATAAAAGAATTAGCTATAAGTGATTTAAAGATCAAGGAGTTTAGCAGAATAAAGATAGGTGAATAGATGTTTGATGAAAAATCACATAGCCTAAAAATGGATAAAGCTATAGATGTTTTTTCTAAGGAATTATCTTCATTAAGAACTGGTAGAGCTAATGCAGCAATGTTGGATCTTGTAAAAGTTGATGTTTATGGTCAGCAAATGCCAATTAATCAAATTGCCAGTATAACAACACCAGAGCCCCGAATGATAAATATTCAAGTATGGGACCAAAATAATGTAAATCTATTGGATGCTGCAATAAAAAAATCTGAATTAGGATTAAACCCACAAATAGATGGACAATTAATCAGATTACCTATTCCTGAATTGAATGAAGAGAGAAGAAATGAATTAAAAAAGTTAATCAAGTCAATGGGTGAAAAATGTAAAATTTCAATAAGAAATATTCGTAGAGATGCTAATGAAGAATTAAAAAAGCTTTTAAAATCTAAAGAAATAAGCGAGGATCAAGAAAAATCTTTTGAAAAAAATGTTCAATCAATAACTGATGAACACATAAAAATAGTAGATGAAAAAGTTTCTTTAAAAGAAAAAGAAATAATGACAATATGAATCGTCTAAATCATGTAGCCATTATTATGGATGGCAATGGGAGATGGGGTCTTAAACACAAAAAATCAAGAAATGCAGGTCACAAAGCTGGATTAAAAACAGTTGAAAAAATTATAAAAACTACAATTAAAAATAAAATAAAATATCTTACATTATATGCATTTTCTACAGAAAATTGGAAAAGGCCAAAAAAAGAAATTAATTTTTTGTTTAATCTTCTCGAAAATTTTTTGACTGAGAGAATTGATGATTTACATAAACAAAATATAAAATTAAAAATAATTGGTGAAAAAATTTTTTCGTCAAAACTAAATAAGCTTTTAAGATTATCAGAAAAAAAAACCCTAAATAATAAGAAACTACAGATTAACCTTGCATTAAACTATGGTTCAAAGACTGAGTTGATTAGTGCATTTAAAAAATTACAAAAAAATAAGGTAAAAATAAGTGAGTATAATATTAAAAAATATTTACTTACAAATAAGATTCCTGATCCAGACATACTAATCAGGACTGGAAATACTCAAAGGTTAAGCAATTTTTTACTATGGCAATTAGCGTATACTGAAATTTTTTTTGAAAAAAAGTTGTGGCCTGATTTTAACGAAAAAGATTTTGGTAAAATTTTGAATAAATACCAAAAAATTAGAAGGAATTTTGGTAGAGTTTAATGGAAAAAGAATTACAAAAAAGAATACTAAGTTCTATTATATTATTACCTTTATCCTTTTTTTTTATTATTAAAGGCTCAGCCTTTTTTATTTTATTTTTGACTATTTTGTTTGTAATTGCTTGTTTGGAATGGTTCAGAATGACAAAAACAATTGAGTATAAAATATTTGGAGCATTATTTTTAATATTTTCTTTTTACACAGTATATTTTTTTAGAGATAGAGATTTATTAGATTTCTTATTAATATTAATAATTTGTGTCACTACTGATATTGGTGGTTATATTTTTGGAAAAATATTTAAAGGACCTAAATTAATTAGAATAAGCCCAAATAAAACTTATGCTGGTATGATCGGTAGTTTTCTTTTGTCTATTATTACTTCATATCTTTTTGCAATTAAATATGACTATACTTTTTTACAAAATCAGAATTTATTTGAAGACTTTTATTTTATATTTCTAGTTTTTATAATTTCAAGTGTAAGTCAAATTGGAGATTTAATAATTTCTTATTTTAAGAGATTATCTAAAATAAAAAATACTGGAAATATTTTTCCTGGTCATGGAGGATTATTAGACAGAATTGATGGAATGATTTTTGCATTTCCATTTATTTTTGTGATTTCAAAAATTATATTATGAAAAAAAAGATTGTTATATTAGGCTCTACTGGCTCTATTGGTGTAAATACGTTGAAAGTTCTTAGGAATAATAAAAGAGATTTTGAAATTCTATTACTTTCCACTAATAAAAATGTCAAAAAAATTATCCATCAAGCAAAAGAATTTAAAGTAAAAAATATAATAATTAATGATTCAATTGAATTTAAAAAAGCACAAAAAAAATATAAAAGATTAAAAATAAAATTTTTTAATAAGTTTGATTCAATTGGAAAAATATTAAGAAAAAAAAAGATTTATTATTCAATGATTTCAGTTTCGGGGCTTGATGGACTTAAACCGTCAATCATATTATGTAAATATTCAAATAATTTAGCAATAGTAAACAAAGAGTCTATAATTTGTGGATGGAATTTAATTAAAAATGCATTAGAAAAAAATAAATGCAATTTTATACCTATAGACTCTGAACATTATTCAATTCATTCATTATTAAAGGGACATCAATTAAATGAAATAGAAAAAATTTATATAACAGCTTCAGGTGGTCCTTTCATAAATATTCCTAAGAAAAAATTTGATAATATAAAACTTAAAGATGCACTAAATCATCCAAATTGGAAAATGGGAAAAAAAATCACCATCGATTCATCTACTTTAATGAACAAAGTTTTTGAAGTCATTGAGGCAAGAAATATCTTTAATATAGATTACAAAAAAATTTCAATTTTAACTCATCCAAAATCTTATGTGCATGCCATTGTAAAATTTAATAATGGTTTAAGTAAAATTTTATTGCATGAACCAGATATGAAAATACCAATTTATAATTCATTAAATTTAACAAATAAAAAAATTAAAACTCTCCCACTTAAATTTGATACATTAAATAAATTAAATTTTAATCAAGTAGACATCAAGAAATTTCCTCTAGTAAACATTATTCATAAATTACCCAAAAAAATATCTTTATTTGAGACTATCTTAATCACAGTAAATGATTATTTCGTTAATAAATTTTTAGAAAAAAAAATCAGTTATAAGAAATTAATTTCTGTAATTATAAAAATATTGAATATGAAAAAATTTCAAAAATATAAGAAAATAAAGCCCAAAAACATTGAAGATATTTACCGCCTAAGAGATTATGTAAGTTTCAAAATGGACTCTTTATGTATATAAAGAGGTTCTTTATAATATAAATAATTACTTTATGTATAAAATTATATTTAGATTCTTAATTATAACTTTCTTTTTAACAAACCAAAGCATAGGCGATGTTGTAAAGAAGATTGAAATTGATGGTAACAATAGAATAACCGATCAAACAATTCAAATATTTAATCCAGTCTCTATTGATGATGATATAGATGCTGAAAAATTGAATATAATATTAAAAAAACTATATGAAACAAATTATTTTGAGGATGTAAAAGTATCTTTTAAAGAAAATATCCTTAAAATTACTGTAAAGGAATTCCCCATTATTCAAAATTTAAATTATAATGGTATTAAAGCTCAAAAAATTCGAGAGGCAATCTTAAGGGATTTAAGTTTAAAACAAAGATCTTCTTACAATAAACTTTTACTACTTCAAGACAAAGAAAAAATAATATTTAATCTAAAAAGTATTGGTTATTATTTTGCAAAAGCAGAGGTTTTCGTTGAGGATGTTGGTGATAATTTAGTAAATATAAATTATGAAATTGATCTAGGAGATAAGGCCAAGATCCAAAAAATTTCATTCATAGGTAATAAAATATTTAAAGATAGAAAATTAAGAAGAGTAATTATGAGTGAAGAATATAAATTTTGGAAGTTTATTTCAGGAAAAAAATTTTTAAACGAAAGTTTGATAGAATTTGACTCACGACTTTTAAGAAATTTTTATCTAAATAAAGGTTTTTATAATGTAAAGGTAAATAGTTCTTTTGCTAAATTATTACAAAATAATGAGTTTGAATTAATTTTTAATATCGATGCTGGTAAAAAAATTAATTTTGGATCCCTTGAGTTGGATTTACCAAATGATTACTCAGAAAATGATTTTACCGAATTGAAAAATCTATTTTTGGAACTTAAAGGAAAACCATATTCTATTAATTCTATTGATAAAATTTTAGAGGAAATAGATATAATTGCCCTCGATGTTCAATATGAAACAGTAAAGGTTGATATAATTGAAAATTTAAAAGATGATCAATTAGATTTAAGATTTGTTCTTGAAGATACTAAGAAATTTCTTGTAGAAAGAATTAATATTTTTGGAAACAATGTTACCCACGAATCTGTAATTAGAAATAACTTGGCATTGGATGAAGGTGATGTCTATAATGAAATTTTAAAGAATAAATCTGTAAACAATCTCAAAAGTCTTAATTATTTTAGGTCTGTTAAATCTGAAGTTTTAGATGGCACACAAGAAGGAAATAAAATTATTAATTTGTCTATTGAAGAAAAACCCACAGGAGAAATATCTGCATCTGCAGGAGTTGGAACAACTGGAAACACTATCGGTGCAGGTATATCAGAAGCTAACTTTTTAGGTAAGGGTATAAGATTGATCGCTGATTTATCATTAAGCACTGATACAATTAGGGGAAAGTTTTCAGTTTCAAATCCAAATTTTTTAAATACAGAAAAATTAATTTATACGACAATCGAATCCTCAGAAACTGATAAGCTTACAGATTTTGGATATAAAACATCAAAATCTGGAGTTTTACTTGGCACCAGATTTGAATATTTGGATGATTTTAAATTTGGTATTGGTAGCTCTAATTATTATGAAAGAATAGAAACAGATAGTACTGCTTCTGCAAGACAAAAAACACAAGAGGGAGACTATTGGGACTCTTTTTTAAGACTTGATTTTGATTATGATAAAAGAAATCAAAAATTTCAAACCTCTGATGGATTTAGAGGATATTATTCTGTAGATCTTCCAATTATTAGCGAAACAAATAGCTTAAAAAATGTATATAATTATAAATATTTTACGGAGCTGTATGATGAGAACATTTCAACAGTTTCTTTATATTTAAGTGCTGTAAATTCATTAACTAACGATGATGTTAAATTGTCAGAAAGACTCACTATTCCATCAAGCAGACTTAGAGGTTTTGAATTTGGCAAAGTGGGTCCTAAAGATGGAGATGATTATATTGGTGGAAACTATATAACAGCTGTCAATTTTACATCTACAATACCTAAAATCCTTGAAAATTCTCAAAATACAGATTTTTTATTATTTCTTGATGTAGCAAACGTATGGGGTGTGGATTACGATTCATCTCTAGACGACTCTAACAAAATCAGAAGTTCAACTGGAATTGCAGTTGATTGGTTTACTCCCGTTGGTCCTTTGAACTTTTCTCTTTCACAACCTATATCAAAAGCATCTACTGATAAAACTGAAAGTTTTAGATTTAATCTTGGAACAACATTTTAATGTTAAGATTATTTAAATTTTTAATTATTTTTACATTTTTTTTTAATTTAACAAATTTTTTGTATGCAAATGAAAAAATAGCATTTATTGATATAAATTATATTATAAATAATTCTTCTAAAGGAAAAAAAATCCTCTCTAAATTGGAAAAAGTTGATGAAAAAAATCGAAATGAATTAAATTTGTTACAAAAAAAAATTAAAGAAGAGAGTGAGGAAATTAAAAAAATTAAAAATATTGTTTCAAAAGAGGAATTAGCTAAGAAAATTGATAATCATAAAAAAAATATTGAAAATTTTAACAAAAAAAGATCTGCTTTATCTAAATCATTAATGGATTTAAAAAAAAAACAAACTTTTGAAATTGTAAAACAAATTGGCCCAATAGTGCAAAAATATATGAATGAAAAATCAATTGATGTAGTTTTAAAAAATGAAACATTGTATATTTCAAAATCAAATTATGATATTACAAAAGAAATTTTAGAAATTGTTAATAAGGAAATTAAATAATGACTTCACTTAACAAAGAACAAATTAAAGATCTACTTCCTCACAGAGAGCCAATGCTTTTAATAGATGAATTACACGATATTAAAAAATTGCATTCTGCAACAGCTGTTGTTTTCGTTAAAAAAGAAAGTTTTTTTGTTCAAGGGCATTTTCCAGGAGAACCTGTAATGCCAGGTGTTTTAATAGTTGAGGCCTTCGGTCAAGCTGCTGCTGCTTTAACAGCTCATGGATTAGACAAATCTACTTACGAAAATAAATTAGTCTTTTTAATGAGTGTAGAGAAAGCAAGATTTAGAAATCCAGTAATACCTGATTGTAAATTAGAGTTGAAAATCGAGGCGATAAGATCTCATGGTAAGGTGTGGAAATATAAAGGGGAAGCATTTGTTAATGAAAAGAAAATGGCAGATGCTCAATGGTCAGCTACAATTGTTAATAGGAAATAATTAGCAATAAATCTTGATAAGCTTTTAGATTAAGTTTTGGTATTAAACCATAAATGGAAAATCCTTTTTTCAAAAATACTGGTCCACACAAATTAAATAAATTGTTAAAATTAATAAATTTTAAAGATCAAAACTCTTCTGATTTTGTTGTAAATGATATTAAAGATCTTAGTACATCTGAAATTGGTGATATTACTTTTTTTCATTCAAAAAAATATTTAAGTTTTGCTAAAACCACTAAAGCATCTTTTTGTATTACAACTGAAAACTTAAAAGAATTTTTGCCTAAAAATTGTAAAGCAATTGTTTCAGAAAATGTATTATTAAATACGGCCCAAATAACTCAAATTTTTTATCCAGAATCTACCATAGATAATTTCGATGATACCGTAGAGGATATAAATAAAACTGAATTTAAGAATAAGGTAAAATTTGGTAAAAATATTTTAATTGGTAAAAATGTTAAAATTGGTTCAAATTGTTCTATTGGCCATAATACAATTATCGAAAAAAATGTTATTATAGGTGATAAATGTTCAATTGGTTCGAATGTTATTATAAGGAATTCATTAATTGAAAATAATGTGCATATATTAGATCGATGTGTCATTGGAAAAAAAGGGTTTGGTTTTTTCCCGAATAAAGATTCAAACTTAAGATATCCTCAAATAGGAGTAGTAATTATTAGGGATAATGTTGAAATTGGATGTGGTGCTACAATAGATAGAGGATCTTTATCAAATACAATCATTGGAAAAAATACTTTTTTAGATAATCAAATTCATATTGCACATAATGTAAAGATTGGTGAGAATTGTGTAATAGCTGGTCAGGTTGGTTTTGCAGGGAGCTCAACTATAGGCAATAATGTTTTCATAGGTGGTCAAGCAGGAATATCAGGCCATATCAAAATTGGGAACAATGTTCAGATTGGTGGAGGAAGTGGTGTTATAAAAGATATTTCAGATAATACAAAAGTTATGGGTTATCCAGCAAAAAATATAAAACAGTTTTTAAAAGAAAATAAATGATACATAATACAGCAATAATAGATCCAAAAGCTAAAATTGATAAAGATGTAAGCATTGGTGCTTATTCAATTATAGGACCAGATGTTAAAATAGGATCAAAGACAATAATTCAACCACATGTTAATATAGTTGGAGATACTTTAATTGGAAAAAATAATAAAATTTACTCATTCGCATCAATAGGAAATGATCCACAGGATTTAAAATATAAAAATGAGAAAACAAAACTTGTTATTGGTGATTATAATAAAATAAGAGAATATGTAACTATCAATCCTGGTACCGTTGGTGGAGGTGGTTTAACTAAAGTTGGCAACAACTGTTTGTTTATGGTGCATTCACATATAGCTCATGACTGTACTATTGGTAACAATGTTATTTTAGCTAATAGTGTACCAATAGGTGGGCATGCAAAAATTGATGATGATGTCATCATCGGTGGTAATTCTGCTGTCCAGCAATTTACAAGAGTTGGAAAACTTTCAATGATTGGAGGAATGTGTGGTGTTGTAAAAGACATTTTACCTTATAGCCTAGTATTCGGTAATAGAAGTATACTAAAGGGTGTAAATATGATTGGTTTAAGGAGAAAAAATATATCTAACAATAAAATTAATAATGTAAAAAAGGCTTTTAGTATAATATTTCAAAATAATAATCATATGGAAAATATAAAAAAAATACCAAGTGACATAATTAATGACGAGTTAATAAAAGATATACTTGAATTTTTAAATAGTGATAAAAAAAGACCAATTTGTACACCAAGAGAAAAAGATGAAAATAATTGACAATTTTTTAGATCAAAAAACATATATAGATTTAGCAAAAGTTATTATGGAGGCAAGATTTCCATGGAATTTTGTAAATGGTAAAAGTGAAATTCGAGATGGGGACTTTCAATTTACACATCTTTTTGTTGATGATGGAGGAAAAATAACCTCTCCATATTACAAAATATTGTTTCCACTATTAAAAAAATTAAATCCAGAAAAAATTTATAGGATTAAAGCTAATCTTACGACAAAAAAAGAGACTAATCATAAATCATTAATGCACATTGATACTAATCAAGAAAAAATAAAAACAGCTGTTTATTATTGTAATACAAATAATGGTTGCACGTTATTTCAGAATGGAAAAAGAATTGATAGTAAAGCTAACAGAATAGTAATATTTGATGGACATCAAAAACATTGTGGTGTTGATTGTACAGATGAAAACGTCAGAGTAGTTATAAATTTTAATTACTTTGAAAAAAAATGATTACATTAATTTTAGGGGACTCAAAGTTTCCAAATTTGATTATTAAAAGTTTAAAAAGAAAAAAAAAAGATTTTTTTATTATTGATCTTTCAAAAAAAAATATTTTTAAAAAAGAAAAAAATTCTTTTAGATTTAGTATTGGAAAATTTGGATCAATGATTAATTTGATTAAAAACAAAAAATCCAAAAAGGTCCTTTTTGCAGGAAAAATTCATAAGCCGAACTTTTCTAAATTAAGATTAGATTTAAAAGGCATTTTATATATGCCAAGTGTTATAAGAGCATCTAAACTAGGTGATGCAGCAATAATTAAATCAATAATAAATATTTTAGAAAAGGAAAAAATAAAAGTTGTAAGATCAAATCTATTTAATACTGAATTAACTCTGAAAAAGGGAAACTATACTCACTTAAAACCAATTAAAGATGACAAAAAGACAATACAAGTAGGGGTCAATTTTTTTAAAAAGGCAAAAAAGCTTGATCATATTCAAGCAATTGTCGTAAAGAAAAATAAGATAATTGCAAAAGAAGATAGAGTGGGCACAAAAAAAATGTTAACAAAAATGAAAAAAAATTCAGGTGCAATCTTAATAAAGTTTCCAAAAAAAAAACAAGATTTAAGGGTAGATTTACCAACTGTAGGGCTTCAAACACTTAAAGATTGTAAAAAATATGGATTAAAGGGGATAGTACTAAAATCAAAAAGAAATATTTTTTTAGACAAGAAACAGTGCATCAAATTTGCTAATAAAAACAGAATTTTTATTTCTATAATATGAAAAAAATATTTGTACTTACAGGAGAACCATCTGGAGACAAACTAGCATCTACCGCAATTTCTAAACTTCAAAAAAATTTTAGTGATATAGAGTATTTATCTGTAGGTGGCTCAAATTTAAAAAAGATTGGCATTAGATCAATCTTCGAATTAAAAGAGATTACTTATCTTGGTTTTACGAGTGTTTTATTAAACATTTTTAAAATTAAAAAAAAAATTGACCAAACAGTAGATGAAATTTTAAAATTTAATCCAGAAATCTTATTTAGTGTGGATAGTCCAGATTTTACATTGAGAGTGGCTGAAAAAGTAAAAAAAAAGAATCCGAAAATTAAAACAATTCATTATGTAGCTCCACAAGTATGGATATGGCGAAAAAATAGGGTTAAAAAAATAAAAAAGTTTATTGATCATATTCTTTTATTATTTGATTTTGAAAAAAAATATTTTGATGAGGAAAAAATATACAATACTTTTGTTGGACATCCATTAATTGAAAATATCACCACTGGTAAAACTGATATTAATAATCTTCCAATTAAAGATAAAAAAATAATATCAGTTTTTCCAGGTAGTCGTAAGTCAGAAATAAATGTCCTACTACCAATATTAATTGATTTTATTATTTTAATGAACAAAAAAAAATTCAAATACAATTTTGTTTTTCATACTACAGATGAAAACAAGAGTTTTATTTTTGATTATGTTAAAGATAAAAATTTAAAAAATATTGATGTAATCTCAGATGAAAACATTAAACGAGAAATATTATCTAATTCTGTTTTTGCTGTATGTAAATCTGGAACAGTATCTCTACAAGTTTGTAATTCTAATGTTCCTTCAATAATAATTTATAAGTTAAGCTTTATAAATTTTATGATTTTTAAATTATTAGTAAATGTAAAATTTGCTAATATTATTAATATAATAAATAATAAAGAGGTGATTCCTGAATTATTACAAGGTGAATGTAATGCAAAAGAAATTTATAATTCAGTAATATATATGCTCAAAAACCCTGATATAGGAAAAAAACAACTTGAAGAATGTAATCTTACATTAAGAGGAATTAGATCTAAATCTTCATCATCTAGTGAAGTTGCTCTTATATTAAGAAATAGTCTTATGAGTTAGTCTCTTTTCTACCTCATCTTTACCTAGTGAAATGATTATATCATAAATTCCTGGTCCAAATTTTGATCCTGTTAAGGCTATTCTTAGTGGCTGACCAACACCTTTAAAATTTGTTTTATTGGCTCTGATTAATTCTTGTACTATAGGTTCTAAATTTTCTCTAGTGAGTATTTCAATTTCTTTTATTTTTCTATTAAATTCAGATATAATTACTTTTGCTTTATCATCAATTAATTTTAAGTCTTCTTTATCAAAAACTATCTCATCATTAATTATGTATTGACTATTATTGTATATATCATCAAGTGTTTTTGCTTTATTTTTCAGAAAAGTTAATGATTTTTGAATTTTTTCTTTTTTTTTCTCTTTAATTTTACTTTTAAAAATTTCACAATAATCAATTAGTTGATTGAATAAAGAATTTTCGTCAATATTTTTTATGTAGTGTTCATTCATTGATAAAATTCTACTTAAATCTAATTTTGATGGGGATTTTCCAATACCTTCAAGATTAAAATATTTAATACTTTCATCCAAAGTGAAAATTTCCTTATCCTTATAAGACCAACCCAATCTCAATAAATAATTTCTTAAGGCATCAGGTATAATACCGATTTTAGAATAATCTTCTAAAGTTGATGCCTTATCTCTTTTTGATAATTTTTTTCCATCTATAGTATGTATTAATGGTATGTGAGCAAATGATGGTAGTTCCCATCCCATTGCCTCGTAGATTTGAATTTGTTTAAAAGTGTTTATTTTGTGATCATCGCCTCTGATTATATGAGTCATTTTCATCTGATGATCGTCCACAGATACAGACAAATTATATGTTGGTGTTCCATCATTTCTTAAAATAACAAAATCTTCAATGCTGTTATTTTCGATTTCAACATCACCTTGAACTAAATCTTTTAAAATAGTTGTTCCATTAATTTTACTTTTAAATCTTATTACTGGTTTTATATTTTTAGGTGCCTCGCTTTCGCCTTTATCTCTCCATTTTCTATCGTAAACATATGGAATTTTTTTCTGTTTAGCTCTTTTTTTTTGTTCCTCTATTTCATCATTTGAACAAAAGCATTTATAAGCATTCCCTTTTTTTAAAAGTTCATTTGCAACATTTATATGATCCTTTATTTTCTGAGATTGAATATATTCATGGCCATTATGATCAATACCTATCCATTTAAGGGATTTAATTATTTGATCTTTATATTCTTCTTTAGATCTTTCTTTATCCGTATCCTCAATCCTTAAATAAAAATTTCCATTTTGATTTTTTGAATATAACCAATTAAATAAAGCAGTTCTCACTCCTCCTATATGGAGAGGCCCAGTAGGCGATGGAGCAAATCTAGTTGCTACTTTTTTCATTAAAATGGTTTAGACTATTTTTTTAGAAGTTTCTATATAAAGATACTAAAACACCCTGTACTTTAACTCTATCCGGGCCAAAAATTTTAGTTTCGTAGTTTTTATTAGCACTTTCAAGCGCTACTACTTTACCTTTTTTTCTAATTCTTTTTAACATTGCTTCATGCTCATCTATTAAAGCCACAACAATTTTACCATTATCAGCTGTATCGGTTCTTTTGATAATAACAGTATCACCTTCATGGATTCCCGCCTCGATCATTGAGTCTCCCTGAACTTTTAGACCGAAATAATCTCCATTTTTTTCTAAATTGCTTGGCAAAGGAATTCTTGAAACCTCATTCTGAATAGCCTCAACAGGTGTTCCAGCAGCTATTTTACCTAAAACAGGCACCTCAGGCCCATCAGATGAAACAGTTTCATCATCTAAACCACCTTTTATTACACTTGGGGAAAAGCTATTGTAAATATCGTTTGCTGATGCGGTTTCAGGTAATTTAATTACCTCTAAAGCTCTTGCTTTATGAGCTAATCTTTTAATAAAACCTCTTTCCTCTAAAGCGCTAATTAGTCTATGTATCCCAGATTTAGACTTTAAATTTAAAGACTCTTTCATTTCCTCGTAAGAGGGGGATACACCAGAACTTCTCAACTTCTTGTTGATAAATAAAAGTAAGTTTTTTTGTTTTTTTGTTAACATAAGAACAAATATCGTACAAAGTATGTTCTACAAAAGTTCTCTATAATTCACAATAGTTAAAAAAGTCAATAAAATAGGGGATTATTTAACTATAGAACAGAGAAAATAGAATAATTTTTAAGATCTCTTAAAAGTGATTCACCAATTAAAAAAGTTTTAATAGAAGTTTTGTTAGAGAGTTCCAAAAGTTCGTCTTTTGTTTTGATTCCACTTTCAGAAATTAAAGGACCTGTATGACTAACTAATACATCGTGAATATCAAAAGTTGTATTTATATCAGTTTTTAAAGTTTTTAAGTTTCTATTATTTATTCCTATCAAAGCATCTTTAAATTTAAGTGCCTGTTTGGCCTCATCTACAGTGTGAACTTCAACAATGATAGACATATCTAATTTTAAAGCTTCTTCATATAATTCATTTGCAAGTTTATCAGAAACACCAGCAAGAATTATTAGTATGGCGTCAGCCCCATAACTTTTGGCAAGAGGTATTTGAAATTTATCTACAAAAAAATCCTTACAAAGAATTGGTAAATCAATTTTTTGTTTAATTTTACTTATATGCATTAAATCACCTAAAAAGTAATCTTCTTCAGTCAAAACTGATAAACATGTTGCTTTATTATCTTTGTATATGTTTGCTATTTTAACAGGATCATAATCTTTGATAATTATACCTGCAGATGGACTAGCTTTTTTAATTTCAGCAATAATAGAAAACTTGTTTTCTTTAATATTATTTTCGATCTTTTCTTTAAAATTTATAAATATTCTGTTTGAATAAATTAATTCATTTAATGAGTCAAGAGAAATAGTTTTTTTTAGATTTTCTATTTTTTCACTTTTCTTTTCAATTATTTTCTTAAGAACATTCTCAGCCATTTTGAATTTTCTCTAAATGTTTAATAACTTTATTCGATAAAATATGTTTTCTTGCATCGTTATATGCATCAGTAAAATTGTTATGAGTTTCATTTACAATTAAACCTGCTGCAGCATTTAAGCACACAGCTTTAGAAAAATCATTATCCTCACCCTTAAATATATTAATCATTTTTTCTGCGTTAAATTTTGCATTATCACCAACTAGATTTTCAAATTTATCTGCATTAACATTTAATTCTGTTGGATCAATTATAATCTCAGAAATTCTATTATCTTTTAGTTGAATTACGTTCGTTTTAGCATAAGGTGAAATCTCATCTAAACCATCTTCACTATTGACAATCCATGCAAATTTAATATCTAAATTATTTAAAGCATTAGCAAATATCTTTAAAAGTTTTTTATCAAAGACCCCAACTACTTGTCTCTTAACTAAAGCGGGGCTGCTTAATGGTCCTATCATATTAAATATAGTTCTTTTCCCAATTTTTTTTCTAGTAGGACCAACAAACCTCATTGCACTATGATAATTGGGTGCAAACATAAAACCAAAATTATTTCTGTTAATTTGCGTTTCTATGTCATTTGGTTCTAAATTTATTTTAATATTTAAAGCCTCCAAAACATCACCTGAACCACATTTAGAAGATACAGCTTTATTTCCATGTTTTGCAACTCTAACACCCATACTTGCAAGCAATAACGCGGATGCTGTAGAAATATTAAGTGTATTCATTCCATCTCCTCCAGTTCCACATGTATCGACACAATTTTCTACATTCACTCTTTTAGACTTATTTCTAAGAACAAAAACTCCACCCGCTATTTCATCTGAAGCTTCACTTTTGGCTGATAGAAGTGTTAAAAAATCAAATATTTCTTGATCGTCTGCTTTTCCTTCCATTAAAAATTCAAAAGCTAATTTGCTTTCTTCAAATGACAAATCTTGCTTTTTTCTAATTTTTTCAATGAATTGTTTCATTAATCTTAACTTCTAATAAAGTTTTTTAAAATTTTAATACCTATCTTAGTTTTAATACTTTCAGGATGGAATTGCACTCCATGAACATTGTATTTTTTGTGTCTTACACCCATTATTAACCCATCTTTAGTCTCAGCAGTAATTTCAAGATCTTTGGATAGTGATTTTTTATCAATAATTAAGCTGTGATAACGAGTTGCTTCAAAAGTTTTAGGAAGATTCTTAAATACACCGGTTTTTTTTGACATTATTTTACTTGTTTTTCCGTGCATCAATTTTTTAGCCTGAATAATTTTAGAACCAAATACCTGTCCTATTATCTGATGACCCAAACAAACTCCAAGTATTGGTATTTTTTTATATAAAGATTTTACAATTTTGAGACAATTACCTGATTGATTAGGATTACCTGGCCCTGGTGAGATTACAATTTTACTATATCTTCTTTTTAATATTTCGTTTGAGGTAATTTGATCATTTCTAATAACATCAACATTTACTCTCAATGAAGACAAATAATGATAAAGATTAAAAGTAAAACTATCGTAATTATCTATTAATATTATTTTTCTCATTTTAATGCATTGATCAAAGCTTTAGCTTTGTTAACTGTT
>CACEDG010000003.1 GCA_902558225.1 uncultured Pelagibacteraceae bacterium
ACAAGAATAAATGTATAAAGAAAATTTTTTAAGTAAAATAAAATATTTACCTGAGACTACAAAACAGTTTGGTGGCTTGATATTAATAATTCTAATTATATCATTATCTTTTTTTGTTTTAAATTTAAAGTTTGGTGGCGGTGATGAACTTGTAAGAAAAATGAAATTAGAAGAAGAGAGAATTGCTAAAGAAAAGAAATTAAGTGAATTAATTTCTAAATTGCCCTCAGGAATATTGGTAACTTTTGACGGCACAGATCACTTCAGGTTAACAGACGAAGTTTATGAGCAAGTTTGTAAAGCTACAAAGTTAATTCCACAACGTGCAATTATGGGGGCAAACTTTCTAAATTTTAGAGCACATGAAATTTACACAATTAATGGTAACAAAATAGATGAAACTTTTGTTAGATGGGATGAGGAGAAAAATAAGTGTTTTGCAGGCTTTACAGTGAGTGGAAATAACGTTGGAGTTGACGAGTCAATTACTGTCAGTGGTGAAGCATTAAGTTTTCTAAGTACCGGAATAGACACAAGGGTTTATTATATTAAAAATTTTTAAGGGGAAAGTAACAATATTATGGATTTAATTTTATCCTAATTTCATATAACTTAATTGGAATTTATGTCTGAGCCAGTAATCAAATGTGAAAACGTATATAAAATTTTTGGAGCAAATGCTCAGAAGATGCTTCAAGACTCAAACGGAAATGTTGATGCAAAAATATTTCAAGAAAATGGCTGTATAGTTGGAGTAAACAATGCTTCTTTTGAAGTTTCAAAAGGAGAGATGTTAGTTGTTATGGGTTTATCTGGTTCAGGTAAATCAACTTTATTAAGATGTATCTCTAGATTAACTGATGCAACAGGAGGCAAAATATTTATTGAGGGTCAGAACTTGTTACAATTAAATAATAAAGATCTAATAGATCTTAGAAGAAATAAAATGGGAATGGTTTTTCAAAGCTTCGCTTTACTCCCACATAAAACTGTTGTTGAAAATATAGCTTTCCCACTTCAGATTAAAGGAGTCAAAACTGAAGATAGTATCAGTAAAGCAATGGATATGGTTAAACTAGTTGGTCTTGATGGTAGAGAAAATTATTTTCCCAGAGAACTTTCAGGAGGACAACAACAAAGAGTCGGTATAGCAAGATCTCTAGCAGTTGAGCCTGATATTTGGTTTTTAGATGAGCCTTTTTCAGCTTTAGATCCATTAATTAGAAAAGAGATGCAAGATGAGTTCTTGCGACTTCAAGAAAAATTACAAAAAACAATTATGTTTATTACACATGATTTTGATGAAGCTTTAAAACTTGCTGACCGTATTGCAATTATGAAAGATGGAATAATTGAACAGTTAGATACACCAGCTAATATTGTTTTAAATCCAGCGACAGAATATGTCAGAAAGTTCACTGAAGAAGTGCCAAGAGAAAAAGTTTTACTAATTGAAGATGTTATGGAGACTTCACAAGAAAATCTTGGTAATTTAAAAGTCTCAAAGGATGAAATCATTGAGAATGTTGCTGAAAAAATTCTTACGCAAGAAAAAGCTGTTGCAGTGATAGATGAAGATAATAAAATCATAGGTTCTATTAACCCATCTAAGATAATTAATACTGTATTCGGAGGAAGAAAAAATAATAATTAAATTATGGAACTTTTTAAGAAATATCCAAAAACTTTTCAGTGGTTATTTTTATTAATTGTATTCTTTGCTCTTTGCTTTGCGATCGAGGTACCTGAGACATATAAATTTATCAGAGGCCAAGCAGAATTCGTCAAAGATCCCAATCAAAGTAGCTATGTATTTTTAGGTAAAGAGGTAAGATATTACGCTTTTGATGTTTTTTGGAGATTACCTCCATTGCTTGGATGGTTGCCCATTTGGATTAATGACTCATTATTTTTCTTAATGAACGAGTGGATGCCAATAGAAGTTTGGAATGAAGATACTCAAGAATTTAAAAGTCGTCCTATAGTTTTACAAATTAGTAGAAATCTGACTGCCTTCATGACTTTTTTAATAGAATTAATTAGAGAAATCTTACTGGGAGGTTTAGAGACAATTGTTGCCTTTACTAGTTGGGATTGGATAGATAAAAACCCATGGGCTGAATTACCAGGATTGCCGTGGACTATTGTTGCAGCAGGCGCAGCATTACTTTCGTATAAGCTTAGCGGCAAAGGTCTAGCTTTATTTGCAGGTTTAACTATGGTTTACATTTCTGTATTTGGTCAATGGAAGCCTTCAATGCAAACTCTTTCATTTATATTAGTTGCTGCTCCATTATCATTTATTTTTGGTTTAGGATTAGGGATAGCAGCTTTTAAAAGTAAACGTGTAGAAAAAGCTTTATATCCAATATTACTTGTAATGCAAACAATGCCACAATACGCTGTATTGGTTCCAGCATTAGTTCTTTTTGGAGTAGGTGACCATGCCGCTGTAATTATTACTATGGTTGTAGCAATACCACCGATGATATTATTAACTCTTTTAGGTCTAAGAGCAGTACCTCCAGAAGTTATTGAAGCAGGAAGAATGAGTGGATGTAATAATTTTCAATTAATGTTTAAAGTATTAATTCCAACTGCTAGGAGAGATATTTTAATAGGAGTTAATCAAGTCATCATGGTGTGTTTTTCAATGGCAGTTATCTCAGCATTTATTGGAGCAAAAGGTTTAGGGTTTAATTTATTGTTAGCTCTGAACCAATTAAATATTGGACTAGCTTTAGAGGCAGGCTTATGTATCAGTTTAATTGCAATTCTTTTAGATAAAATGTCTTTAGCTTGGGCAAATAAACAAACAGATTATTTTGGTAATCTTACCTTCTATCAAAGAAACAAAAATCTTTTATTTTTTGGAGTTATATTTGTTATTGGAATAATATTAGCTTACATTGGGACTTTTTTATTCAAAGATACTTTCAATTATTTATTTGAAATTCCCCATAACAAAGGAATATCAACTGCTGATTTTTGGAATAAAGGAGTAGATTGGATTTTTGAAACTTTCTTTGTTTATATTAAAGCGTTCAATACATGGTTGATACAAGATGTGCTTCAGCCAATGCGAGCATTATATTTAAGAATGCCTGCAATCGCTACGATAGTTTTAGTTGTTGGTGCAGGATATTTAATTGGTGGCTTACGTTCAGCATTAGTGGTGTGTGCTTTAACACTTTTTATTGCATTAAGCCCTTGGTGGGATAGAGCTTTAGTAACAGCATATATGGCAACTTTTGGAGTTATTGTTTCTTGTATCATTGGATTTACAGTAGGAACTTTGTGTTTCCAAAATAAACATTCAGCAAACTTTATGCTGGGTGTTTGTGATATTTTTCAAACGTTCCCATCTTTTGTGTATTTAATTCCAGTAATGATGTTATTTGGTATTACAGATACATCTGTACTTATCGCAGTCATAGTTTATGCAACGATACCTGCTACAAGATATACAATCGAAGGATTAAGAAGTGTTCCAGCTGGTCTACATGATGCAGCAACTATGTCTGGTGTAAATAAATTTCAAAGATTGACTAAAATTGAATTTCCTTTGGCGTTCCCACATATGATGCTTGGTATAAATCAAACAATTGTTTTTGCTTTATTCATGGTAATTATCGGGGCATTTATTGGAACAGAAGATTTAGGACAATATATATTAAAAGCATTATCAGATAAAAAAGGCGCTGGTATTGGATTAACGCTTGGTATCTGTGTAGCTTTCATAGCTTTAATTTTTGATAATTTAATTAGAGCCTATGTCCAAAAAAGAAAAAAACATTTAGGTATTGATTAACCTTAGATTATTTGTCTAAAAAAGTTTTTGAAGAGTCATCCATAGCAGTTGCCCATGGCGTATGATGAATAGGAGCTACAGAACCAGTTACAGGAGATGAAAAAGATTTATCTCTATATGTTGAAATATCTTCAACTTTATGGTGTTCCCACTCTTTAAAGTGTTTTCTTATTAACTCAAAATCAATTTTTGGATAATTGGACATTTCATAAAGCTCTTTTGTATACTCAGTTTGAAAATCAATCATTTGATCGGGGTTTTCTAGCTTTTCTTCCATTACAACCCATTTATTAATATCTTTTTCAATTTCTTCATTATTAGGTATTTTGATTTTATTCATAATTACATCTCTTGCGTACCAAGCTTGGCAATCAAACATATTAAATGTATGGAATTGATCTTGCATGCCAAGATATAAAAGTTTGTGATTATCTTGCCAAACCACTCCTTTATATAATTTTGGTGGATATAGTCGGTTTCTAGTTTTTAATTGTAAATTTTCTTCTAAAAATGGAAAATGATGAAGGTAACCAGTGCATAGAATTATAACGTCAGCCTCTTGTTCAGTGCCATCTTTAAAGATTGCTTTTTTTCCCTCTAATCTATCAAGATAATGAACCTCTTTCATTCCATCAGGCCATTTAAATCCCATCGGGTTATGTCGATAACCAATGGTAACACTTTTAGCTCCGTATTTATTACATTGAAGTGCGATGTCTTCTGCTGAATAACTACTACCTAGTACTATTACATTTTTATTTCTAAATTCTTCTGCATCTCTAAAGTCATGAGAATGCATTATTCTTCCAGGAAATATATCCATTCCTTTGTATTCTGGAATAAATGGAACTGAAAAGTGACCTGTTGATACAACAACAAAATCAAAATTATCTTTTAATACTTTATTGTTAATTTTATCTTGATAACTAAGCTCAAATTTGTCATTTTTAAAAATAGTATTAATAACTCTAGTATTAAATTTTATCTTTTTTTTTAAATTCCCTTTGCTTACTCTTCCAACAATATAATCATATAAAACTTCTCTAGGTGGGAAAGATGGTATTGGCTTTCCAAAGTGCTCATCAAAGGGATAATCTGCAAACTCTAAACACTCCTTTGGTCCATTTGACCAAAGATATCTATACATGCTGTTAGGTACAGAGTCTCCGTATTGATCAGATCCTGTTCGCCAACTGTAATTCCACAAACCTCCCCAATTATCTTGTTTTTCAAAACAAACAACCTCAGGGATTTTTTCACCATTTTTTTCTGCTAATTCAAAAGACCGTAACATTGATAGTCCACAAGGCCCTGCACCAATAATTGCTACTTTTGTCATTTATCTACTAAATTAAATAATTAATTATGTATTTTACTAACAAAATGATGACAATTACAATAAAATAATCATTTGTTATGAAAAATATTTTAGTTATCGGCGGAGGCGCAATGGGCTCTGCATTTACAATCCCAAGTTTAGAAAATAAAAACAATGTGACAATTACTGAACCTTATAGCAAAAGATTCATTAAAGACTTATCCTCAAAAAAAAAATTTCATTCTGCTCTTAAGATAAAATTACCAAAACAATTAAGATTTAGAAAATTTTCTAAAAATTTATTAAAAGAAAATTTTGACCTTATAGTAATAGCCTTAAGTCTTCCAGGTATTGACTTTATTGGCAAAGAATTAAAAGATTTAAAAGTTAAAACTCCAATTTTGGTTTTGACTAAAGGATTAAAATTTGAAAAAAAAAAGGATAAGGTTTTAACAATTTCAGATCAACTTCAAAAAAACTATAATTTAAAAAATATTTCAGTCCTAAAAGGGCCTTGTTTGGCAAAGGAATTGGCCAGAAAAAATCAAACTAGTGTAATTATAGCAAATAAGAATATTAAGATTGCAAAATCTATTGGAAGAAAAATTTCTACAAAATATTATTTAACAGAATATTCTAAAGATGTAGTTGGAGTAGAAGTGTGTTCAGCAATAAAGAATATATATTCAATGATAATTGGAGCTGGTCAAAGCCTTAATTCATCATCAAATTTATTTCAAAAAGCAATTCTTGAAATGAGATACTTAAACAAATATTTCAAAGGTAAAGATGAAACAATCTTAGGGCTTGCCGGGGTGGGTGACTTATATGTTAGTGCCGCAGGTGGAAGAAACAGTAAGATGGGTAGTTTTTTAGGAAAAGGATTTACATTTAAAACTGCAAAAAAAAGATTTATGCCAAAAGAAACTGTTGAAGGTGAAGAACTTGCAAAAGAAATTGCACCATTTATTTTAAAAAAAATTGATAAAAAGAAAATTCCGTTAATGATTAATTTACTTAAAACAATTAAAGAGAATAAAAAACTTAAGATAAAAGTTTAAAATAGACCCTCTATATCACCATCTTTATTAAGCTTAATGGAGTCAGCCGCAGGCACCCTTGGAAGTCCTGGCATTGTCATGATTGCTCCACAGACAACAACAATAAATTCTGCACCTGATGAAAGTCTAATTTCTCTAATTGGCAAAGAATGACCTGTCGGAGCACCTTTTAGACTAGGATCTGTTGAAAAACTATATTGAGTTTTCGCAACACATATAGGTAATTCACCATACCCAGCTTCTTCAAAGTTTTTTAATTGATCTCTTATTTTTGTATCTGCGATAACCTCATCTGCTCTGTAAATCTCTTTTGCTATAGTTTCTATCTTTTTGAAAAGGGGAGTTTTACTTTCATATAAAAATTTAAATTTAGCTTCATTCTTTTCACATAAATCTGTTACATGTTTAGCTAAATCTTTTGTTCCCTCACCACCATCAGCCCAATGCTTACAAATACTAGCATTTACTTTTAGCTTTTTACAGAACTCAACTAAAGCATTTACCTCTTTATCTGTGTCTTTTATAAAGTGATTTATGGCTACGGCCACTGGTAAACCAAATTTTTTTACGTTTTCAATATGTCTTTCAAGGTTTATCAATCCTTTCTTAAGTGCATCAACATTTTCATTTTTTAAATCATCTTTTGCAACACCACCATGCATCTTTAAAGCTCTTATAGTTGCAACTATAACAACACAACTCGGTTTTAAATTTGATTTCCTACATTTAATGTCTAAAAATTTTTCTGCTCCTAAATCTGCACCAAAACCTGCTTCAGTTACAACATAGTCAGCAAGTTTTAATCCAGCTTTAGTTGCAATTACTGAATTACATCCATGTGCAATATTTGCGAATGGTCCACCATGAATTATTGCAGGATTATTTTCTAATGTTTGTGTAATATTAGGTCTGATTGCTTCTTTGAGTAAGACAGTCATTGGCCCATGAGCATTTAAATCTTTTGCATAAATTGGTTTTTTTTCTCGAGTATATGCTACTGTAATATTTCCAATCCTATTTTCTAAATCCTCAAGATTATTAGCAAGGCAAAAGATAGCCATTATCTCAGATGCAACCGTAATATCAAAACCATCTTCTCTTGGAAAACCATTAGCAACACCACCAAGATTAATATTTATTGATCTTAAAGCTCTGTCGTTCATATCCATAACTCTTTTCCAAACAATTCTTCTGACATCTATATTTAATTTATTCCCCCAGTAGATATGATTATCAATTAAAGCAGATAAAAGATTATGTGCTGATGTTATTGCGTGAAAATCTCCTGTAAAATGAAGATTAATTTGTTCCATCGGGACTACTTGAGCATACCCTCCTCCTGCAGCACCACCTTTCATTCCAAAGGATGGACCTAAACTTGGTTCTCTTAAGCATACAATAGATTTTTTTCCAATTTTATTTAGTCCATCGTTTAATCCTACGGAAGTGGTTGTTTTACCTTCCCCGGCAGGAGTTGGAGTTATCGCCGTGACTAAAATTAATTTACCGTCTGGCTTATCTTTTAATGTATCTAAGTATTCCAAGTTTATTTTTGCAATATGTCTGCCCATCGGGCTAAAAGCTGAACTTTCGTCTGGAACATTTACTTTCGCTAAGATTTCCTTTATGGGAAGCATTTTTGCTTCACGAGCAATTTGAATATCTGATTTTATGTCGCTCATTGAATTTTATAAAAAATAATAAAAAACTGGTCGATTAGTATCTCTTTTTAAAGCCTTTGGAAATATCTAAAAATTATATATAAAAAAAATATGAACTATTTATACTCATTATTATAAAATTTACTTATGCAAAAATATTCAGTTTTTAGTCTTGTTAAAAATGCCCTATCAAATCACGAAAATTGGGACTTAGCTTGGAAAGATCCAACTCCCAAGAAAGAGTATGATGTTGTTATTATAGGTGGTGGTGGACATGGTTTAGCAACCGCATATTATCTAGCTAAAGAACACAATATTACTAATGTTGCTATAATTGAAAAAGGTTGGATTGGTGGAGGTAATGTTGGTCGAAACACTACGATAATTAGATCAAATTATATGCATGATGACAATGCATTATTTAGCGAATTTGGAATGGATCTTTGGAGAAGAATGAGCCAAGATTTGAATTACAATGTGATGTTTTCTCCAAGAGGAATAATTAATCTTGCTCACTCAGATGCACAAATGAATACTTATGCTCGAAGAGGAAATTCAATGAGATTAAACGGTATCGATGCAGTTCTCTTAAATAGGGAAGAAGTGAGGGAGATTATTCCTATGGCTGATTTTTCTGACAATGTACGATTTCCAATTTTTGGTGGATTAATGCAGCCTAGTGCGGGAACAGCTAGACACGATGCTGTAGCTTGGGGCTATGCACGTCAGGCAGATGATATGGGTGTAGACATAATTCAAAATTGTGAAGTAATTGGATTTGATGTGTCTGCAGGAAAAATTAATGGAGTGAGAACTTCTCGTGGGGACATTAAAGCAAAAAAAATTGGATTATGTGTTGCAGGTAGTACAAATATTTTAGCGGAAAAACTTAATATGACATTACCAATTGAGACTCATCTATTACAAGCATGTGTATCTGAGCCAGTGAAACCAGTTTTAGATAAAGTAGTTACCTTTGGTGCAGGACATTTTTATATCAGCCAGTCTGATAAAGGAGAAATGGTAATGGGTGGTGATCTTGATGGCTACAATAGTTATGCACAAAGAGGCAATCTTCCAACACTTCAACATGTTCTAACGGAAGGAATAGCAATGATGCCTTTCTTGAGTAAATTAAAAATGCTTAGGACTTGGGGAGGAATAATGGACATGTCTATGGATGGTTCTCCTATAATTGATAAAACTCACATTGAAGGTTTGTATTTAAATTGTGGTTGGTGTTATGGTGGATTTAAAGCAACACCTGCATCTGGCTGGACATTTGCACACACAATCGCACAAGATAGAGTTCATGAATTAAATGCAGGCTATAGTTTAAATAGATTTAACACTGGTCACTTACTTGACGAAAAGGGACTTGGCACAAAAACTTGGATTTCATAAATGCTTTATATAAAATGTCCACACTGTGGAATGAGATCACAGAATGAATTTTCATATGGTGGTGATGCAACTATAAAACGACCAGAATTAGGAAAAGAAATATCTGATCAAGATTGGGATAATTTTGTTTACAATAGAAAAAGCTTAAGAGGGAAACATTGGGAACTTTGGCAACATATATCAGGTTGTAGACAATGGATAAAAGTTGAAAGAGACACTGCTACTCACGAAATTTTCAATACTCTTAAAGCAAATGAAGAAATTTCATTATGACGCAAAATTTTAGATTAGAAAGTGGTGGATTAATAAATAGAAGTAAAAAAATTTCTTTTAAATTTAATGGTAAAAATTATTTTGGTTATGAAGGAGACACTCTCGCCTCTGCATTAATTGCTAATGGAGTTCATTTAATTGGAAGAAGTTTCAAATATCATAGACCAAGAGGTTTTTTTGGAGCTGGGGTTGATGAGCCATATGCAATAGTTCAATTATACAGAAATGGAGAAACAGAACCTAATATAAAAGCTACTGAACAAGAACTTTTTGAAGGTCTAGAAGCTAAAAGTGTTAATTGTTGGCCGAGTGTGAATTTTGATGTTGGAGCTATAAATAATTTTTTAAAGATATTCCTTCCTGCTGGTTTTTATTACAAGACTTTTATGTGGCCAAAAAGTTTTTGGTATAAAATTTATGAACCATTTATCAGAAAAGCTGCTGGTTTAGGCACAGCATCTATAAAACATGATAAAGAAAGATATGAACACAAATATGAATATTGTGATCTATTAATCACAGGCTCAGGTCCATCTGGATTAGCGAGTGCTTATTCAGCTGCAAAAAATGGTGCTAAAGTAATTCTCGCAGAGGACAAATCACGATTTGGAGGAACTCTATTAACAAGTGATGTCAACATAGGAAATCAATCAGGTAAAGAGTGGGCTGACAGTATTGTTTCTGAACTTAAAGAAATGTCTAATGTTACTATAAAAAATAGGTCTCAAGTTTTTGGTTATTATGATCATAACATGTTGGTTATGTCAGAAAGAATTAGTGACCATTTACCAAAAACGAAAAAATATCATCCAAAGCAAAAACTTTGGTATATCAGAGCAAAAGAAGTATTAATTTCATCTGGATCAATTGAAAGACCTATCGTGTTTGGAAATAATGATACTCCAGGCGTAATGTTGTCTTCGGCCGCTAAAGAATACATGAAAGTGTATGGTGTATTAGTTGGAAAAAAACCACTTGTTTTTACAAACAATGATAGTGGTTATGAAACAGCAATTGAATTTAAAAAAAATGGTATTAATCCAATAATCTTAGATACTAGAAAAGAACCACGGTCAGAAATTATTGATGAGGCAAAAAATATGAATATTAATATAAAAAATTCATATGTAGTTGTAGCTGCTCAAGGATATAAAAAAGTAAAATCAGCTGACATAGCTAAAATATCGGATGATAAAGAGAAACTAGGATCAATTGAAAATATAGACTGTGATTGTATTTGTGTTTCTGGTTTTTGGACACCCACAATTCATTTGGCGTCACAATCTGGGAATAAAACAAAATTTAAGGAGGAAATTGATGCATTTGTTCCTGGTATATCTAAACAAAATGAAAAAACTTTAGGTGCTGCGAATGGTATCTTTACTTTAGAAGAAACTTTAAAAGACTCATTTGAACAAGGAAATCGATTGTCAAAAAAAATTACAAATAATGATAACAAAGTTTCTTTTCCTAATGTTGTTGAAAAAAAGTCTGCAGTGCATGATAAATTCTGGTGTGTACCATTACCAAAGGGAAAAAATTATAAGCGTTTTTTAGACTTTCAAAATGATGTTGCGGTTTCGGATATAGAGATTGCTCTTAAAGAGGGATATAGGTCTATTGAACACGTGAAAAGATACACTACACTTGGAATGGCTACTGACCAAGGTAAAACAAGTAATCTTAATGGTTTACAATTAGTATCGAAAATTGAAAATAAGGTTGTGCCAGCAGTTGGACATACAACTTTTAGACCACCTTATACACCAGTTTCTATTGGAGCAATTGTTGGAAGGGAGGTTGGAAAACACTCAAAACCAACAAGAAAATCTCCTATGCATTCATGGCATGAAAAAAATAATGCAGTTTTTGTTGATGCAGGAGTTTGGTTGAGGCCAAGATATTACAAACGTGGAGATGAAAACCTATTTGAGGCATCAAAAAGAGAGGCAAAAAATGTTAGAACTAATGTTGGTGTTTGCGATGTTACTACTTTAGGTAAAATTGATATTAAAGGACCAGACGCTGCAGAGCTTTTGAATAGAGTTTATACAAATGCATGGTTAAAATTACCAGTTGGCAAAGCACGATATGGCGTGATGTTGAGAGAAGATGGAATTGTTATGGATGATGGAACAACAACAAGAATATCAGAAAATCACTATCATATGACTACAACTACTGCACAAGCTGCCAATGTTCTCTCTCATCTAGAGTATTATCTACAACTAGTTTGGCCAGAGTTAAATGTAAATGTAGTTTCAACAACTGAACAATGGGCAGGAGCTGCAATCGCTGGACCAAAATCAAGAGATGTATTAAAAAAACTTTTTCCAAAGTCTGATGTGACGAATGAAGGGCTTCCTTTTATGGGTTATATTGAAGGCGATTTATTTGGAGTTAAAGCTAAAATTTTTAGAATTTCATTTTCTGGCGAACTTGCATACGAAGTAAATGTTGAGTCAGATTATGGATATTATATGTGGGAAAAAATAATTGAAATTGGTGAAGAGTTTGGAATTCAACCATATGGAACAGAGGCACTTTCAACTTTAAGAATTGAGATGGGACATGTTGCGGGTTCAGAGCTTGATGGTAGGACTATTCCTTATGACAATTCACTTGAAGGATTACTGAGCAAAAAGAAAGATTTTATTGGTAAAAGATCTTTAACAAGAAAAGCTTTTGCTGCTGAAGATAGACAAAAAATTGTTGGTGTTGTTCCATTAGATAAAAAAACAAGTATTCCAGAGGGATCTCATTTAGTTAAAGACTCAAATGCACCACTTCCAAACCCAAAATTAGGTTATATTTCAGCCTCATGTTGGAGTGTTGAACACGATAATCCTTTTTCCTTAGCAATTTTAAAAGATGGAAAGAACATGATAGGAAAAAAATTATTTGTCATGTCACCTTTAAAAAATAAAGTTATTCCAGTTGAGATCGTATCTTCACATTATGTGGATCCTAAAGGTGAGCGAGTTAGATCATGAGTTTGATTTCTGCGCTAGCTAAAGTCCATCATCCAGGACAATTCGGTGATTTTGAAGACAAAAAAGGAGATAATCTTTTAAAAATTTCAGAGAAAAAAAATTTATTAATTGTACAAATAGTCCAGTTTAAGAATTCTAATATTTCAACTGATAGTATTGATATTGATGGTTTAAAATTTAAAGACACTCCTTTGAATGTGACTTTTAATGAAAATACAAGAATTTTATGGAATGGCCCCAAAAATTGGCTATTGGTGTCTTCAAAAAGAGATTTACTTAAAAATATTTCTTTAACATTTAAAGAAATGGATTTTGCAGTTACTGATTTATCTCATTCAAGAGCTGTAATTGAAATAGAAGGCAATTATGCAATAGAAGTTCTTAAGAAAGGATCACCTTTTAATTTTGACGTTTTAAAGAAAAATAATTCAATAAATTCTCTTTATAACAATATTACTTTCACAGTAGATTTACTCAATGATAAACCATTCAAAGTAAGGTTATTTGCCTTAAGAAGTTTTGGAGAGTCTTTATATCACTCTATCACTGATTCATCACTAGAGTTTGGTTACGAAAATAAATAGCTTTGATTAATCTCTTGTTGCAATATAAACTCCTATTGACGCGATCAAAAAACCTATAAGATCGGTTGCTGTTAAACTTTCTTCTAAAAAAAACCAAGCCATTAAAGCAGATGTTGCCGGGATAAGAAAAAAAATAGAAACAGTTTTGCTTGCAGAATTTTTTTTGATCAAAAACATCAATATAGTAAACGCTCCAAAAGAAACTAGAAATATCTGATGACTCATCGCTACAAAAAAAGTGATATTAAAATCTATAAAAGCTCTGGTAAAAAAAATAACTATTAAGAGGTGAAATAAACATCCACCAATAGCTTGATAAAAATTACTTACTGATAAAGGGAGATTATTACTTAGTTTCTTTTGCCAAATTGTAGAGGTGGTTATTGCTATCAAAGCAATTATAGTTGCTATTAAACCAAATGTAGGTATCTCCTCTCCTAAATCTAACCCTAAAACCAAAGCTGCTCCTACAAAACCAAGAAAAGCTCCAATCCATTGCTTAAACGTTACTTTTTCATTTAATATTGGGCCACTCAATATGTTTGTTAAAATAGGTTGTAAAGTGACAATTAACGCTGCTATTCCTGTCGGCATTCCAATTGAAATTGAGTAAAACACTCCACCCAAGTAAACGCCGTGGAAAAGAACACCACTTAAAACAGACTCTACAAGATTATTTCTGTTAATAAGTATTGAATTTTTTGAGATAAGTGAGAAAAAATAAAAACCTACAGCTACAAAAAAAAATCTAAAAGCTAGTGCGGAAAATGGATCGCTATTATCTACAATTGGTTTAGTTGTTATAAATGCAGAGGACCAAAGCAATATAAAAATAAATGGATAAATTCTGATCATTTTAGGTTTTATAAATAAATTTTTCTTACAATTGATTCTCAAATTTAGTTAAATTTGTCTATGAAATTAAAGCTTTTACACAAAAAAATTAATTCTATCTTGAGTTGTGTCACAAAATGCTTAGGATTCTTTTTTATGTTTCGTAAAAAAATAATTTTTGGTTTGTTATTATTTTTTTCTCTAGGAGCGTGCACAGCGCCGACTGCAATGTTGGGCCCAGCTTATACTTTAACTTCTACAGGAAATGTTGCTCAAGCTGGATTTTCATATGGATCAAGTGAGTTAATAACAATTTACACAGGAAAAACTCCAATGGAAAATGTAATTGAAATTACCTCAAAAGATGTAAACATCCAAAAACAAACTCTAGAAAGTGAAGATTTTAAAAATTTAGTAAAAACTAGAATTATAAAAACAAATAATATTTTAAAATCTACTAATCAATAATATTGAGTTTTATAAGTTTATTTTGTTTGGTTTCTTTGCACCATAGCTCATAACTTTCACACATTCGCCACAGATGATCGAATGCTCTTTGAGAAATTTCTAAAGGAAAATGACTTTTTGCGTAGTATAAATCTGGATAATGGATCAATTGTTTAACCATCATATCTTTTTGAATTTTAAGCAATCTTATTGTTTCTTGTGGAACTTTTTTTTGTGTTTTGGTATCGATAAAATTATCTTCAGTTAATTTTTCAAACCATTCATCATGAAATTTACCACTGCTAATTTTGTTATAAGTATCAGAACTCATAAATGCATCAAAAGCATCTATAGTTGAAAAATCTGAATTTTTTGACTTAATTTCAAAAATTTTAGAATAAATTTTTTCAGCAACATATAAAACGTAAGGCATTTCTTTATTTTTCATCATCTATATTTTTTCATAGTTGCCTTAGCCAATATTAAATTTGGATCTAAAAAAATTTTGGATGTTTCGATTTTTTTAAAGGATTTGAAAGCAAAAATAGCAATAGGTAATTCTGTACAGCCCAGAATTATCTTTTTACATTTTTTTTTTAATAAATAATCAATGGAAGGCTTTATAATCTTTGATGCAGCTCTTACATTACCCATCTTAACAAGCTTAATAGCTTTATTTACTGATTTTTTTTGAAGTTCCTTTTTTGGTATAACAAGATTATATTTTTTATTAAAAAATCTATTATAAATTCCTGTTATAATTGTTCCCTCAGTTGCTAATAATCCAATAGATGTGTTTTTTTTACATTTGTTTTTAGTGTACTCAAAAACTTCTTTTGGCATATTGATGATAGGTAATTTAATCTTTTTTTTTAAATCATCGAACCAATAATGAGCAGTGTTACAAGGAATTACTATAAACTTACATTTACTTTTCTTTAATAGATTACATCCCCTTAATAAACTTTTTAAAACAATTAAGTATTTTTTTTTGATTTTTTTGTTTGATTTTTTATTTAACAGCTTACCTGTATGAATTCCTATTGACTCTGGCCTACCAGGTATGTTCGACTTATTATATAAAACAAATAGAGGATAATCCTGATCAATTTTCCCTCTATTTAAAATTGCAAGCTTATTACAAAAATCAAGACCTGCTTGTGTTCCCATGCCACCAAGAATACCAATCATAATAAAAAATAATATTCGATAGATTAGTTTATTGGCTAAAAAAATAAATCAATTCTTAATTTAAATTGAGATATTTAATAGCCAATAAATGATATTTTGAAAATTATGCAGTTTTTAAGTTCACTGCTGAAGGACCTTTAGGACCATCTTCAACATCGAAAGTCAAAGCTTGACCCTCATCTAAACCGTTCATACCCGCATCTCTTACAGCTGAAACGTGTACAAACACATCTTTCTCCCCATCTTCTCTAGAAATAAATCCAAAACCTTTGGTTGGATTAAACCATTTAACTTTACCTTGTAGACTCATATTTTTTCTTCTTACTTATAGTTATATTTATTTATTACTTATAATTAAGTAATATGGCTTTCTTCATAAATTATAAGGTTTTGTCAACTAATTTTGTGCTTTATGACAGTTTTTTTTATTAATCGTGGTTAATAAGCTTTGTCAAATAAATAGAATTTACATCCTCTTTATAGTGTGCGAAAGGTTTACAGGGCTGAAAATCACATTTTTTAAATAGTTTTCTAGCTGGATCAAAAAATTTTCCAGCACCAGTCTCTAAACTTATTCTTTTTATGTTCAATTTTTTAGCCTCTTCAATCAAATGATTAATTACTTTAATACCATTACCTTGATTTCTAAAATCATCATGAATTCGTATTGATTTAAATTCTCCATGTTCTTTTTCTATGAATTTTAATGCTCCGCAACCAAATATTTTTTCACTTTCCCACAAACTCCAAAATTTTATAGATGGAATCTTCAATCCAGGGATATCCAAAACATGTGCACTTCCTTCTGGTGATGCAGCTCTTAATTCAATAAAATGTTTTGTAAGAAGCTTATTGACCTCTGGATGATCAAAATTCCCCTCTATAGATTTAAGCATTTATATTAAAGTTGTTATATGACCCATTTTTCGTTTATCTTTAATCTCTTTTTTTTGATAATCAAAGAAAAATTCATTTTCATTTAATTTAAAATTTTCTCTGTAGGGTTTAATCTGATTGCCTATGAGATTGACCATCTTTGCA
Organism: uncultured Pelagibacteraceae bacterium; assembly: GCA_902558225.1. Taxonomy (GTDB): domain Bacteria; phylum Pseudomonadota; class Alphaproteobacteria; order Pelagibacterales; family Pelagibacteraceae; genus Pelagibacter. The sequence continues at coordinate 16,619 of CACEDG010000003.1, forward strand.
TTAGATATTTTTTTTAAGGCAATTTTTTCTAATCCGCAAACTGCTCTTACATGATTTTCAAATTGGCTTATATTAAAAGCATTTATTGTCAGATGACCTGAATTATGAACCCTAGGAGCTATTTCGTTAACATAAAGATTTTCATTTTTGTCTATAAAAAATTCAACACAAAGAGTTCCTATATACTTTAATTCTTCTGCAATTCTAATTGCCCATTCTTTTGACTCATCAAATATTTTTTTGCTAATTTCTGCTGGTATTATTGAATGTTTTAATATTTGGTTTTCATGAGTATTTTCTATCGGTTCATATATTTCATAACTATTATTCCCAAATCTAGTAATAATCACTGATATTTCTTTTTTTAGTTTTACTAATTTTTCAAGTATATATCCTTTGGAAAAATCAAGATTAAGAGATCCAATTTCTTCAATTTTTTTAATTGGGTATTGACCTTTGCCATCATAACCCAAAGTTGTTGTTTTTAAGATACCTGGTAAAAAATCTCCTAAAGGCTCAATATCAGATTTACTTTCTATTGCAGCGTATCTGGTTGTTCTGATATTTAGTTTATTTATAAAGTCTTTTTCCGAAATTCTATGTTGTATCAATTTATTCACTGATGGTTTAGGTAAAACAGGCTTTGATAAGTTAATATTATTTAAGGTTTCATAAGGAATATTTTCAAATTCATAAGTTATTATATCAACAACTTTTGTAAATTCTTGGATTTTATGTTTATCATCATATTTTCCAAAAATAAAGTTGTCACAAAAATTTTGAGCTGGAGCATCAATATCATCACAATAGATCGTTGTTTGAATATTAAATTTTTTTGCAGCATCAGCAAGCAGACTTCCTAATTGACCACCACCAATAATACCCAAATTTTTTATTGACATTTTCTATCGTGGATTTTTTTTGACTGATCTTGTTTGAGACAACCGCCAATTATTTAGTTTTTTTTTAACAATGGGATTATTATTACTGATTATAGCGGCAGCCAACAAAGCAGCGTTTATTGCACCATCATCACCTATTGCAAGAGTTCCAACTGGAATACCTTTAGGCATTTGCGCAATTGATAATAAACTATCAAGTCCTTTTAGCTTTTTACTCTCTATAGGAACTCCTAAAACTGGTATTGAAGTTATAGCAGAGATCATACCAGGTAAATGTGCCGATCCACCTGCACCAGCAATTATAACCCCAATATTATTTTTTGATGCATTTTCTGCAAACTCATACATTCGTTTGGGAGTTCTGTGAGCCGAAATAATTTTAGTTTCGAATTTAACACCCATAGTTTTTAGTATTTTTGCAGATAATTTCATAGTTTTGAAGTCAGACTGACTTCCCATAACAATAGCAACTTTAAGATTTCTATTCTTTTTCATGATTTTTTTGCATTTTATTTATTTCAAAATTAGATAAAAATTTCAATAAAATAAATAGTATTTAAAAAAACAACTTGGTATGGTTAATCATTATTAATCAAAATGAAATTTAAAATTGATAATCTTCAATACTGTAATTGGTCTAGAAAAGTATTTGAAATAAATCGCGAGGCAGGTTTAGATGCAGTTCATGTTACAATAGTCTATCATGAAGACTTTGACGAACTTCAAAATGAAATTAAAAAGTGGCAAACTTTATTAAAAGAAAATTCAGATTTAATTTTTTTAGGTCAAAGTTTTAAGGATATTGAAAAAGCCAATAAGGAGAATAAAACTGCAATTTTTTTTGGTTTCCAAAATTGTTCTCCAATAGAAGATGATATCAATTTAGTTGAAAAAGTTCATAGTCTTGGATGTAGATTTATGCAACTCACTTACAACAATCAATCATTGCTAGCCACAGGTTGTTATGAAAAAAATGATAGTGGGGTAACTAATTTTGGAAGGGAAGTTATCCGAGAAATGAATAGAGTAGGTATTGTAGTGGATATGTCTCATTCAGCAGAAAAAAGCACTTTTGATGCAATTGAGTTTAGTGAAAAACCAATAGCAATCACTCATGCAAACCCATCCTTTTGGCACGCCGCGAAAAGAAATAAATCTTCTGAGTTATTAAAAACTTTAAGTGATAGTGGTGGAATATTAGGATTATCTTTATACCCGCATCATCTTAAGGACAATACAAATTGTTCTCTGGAAAGCTTTTGTGAAATGGTGGCGAAAACAGCAGAAATAATGAATATTAATAATATTGGTATAGGATCAGATCTTTGTTTAAATCAACCAGATGAGGTTGTTGAATGGATGAGAAATGGAACCTGGTCTAAAAATAAAAATTATGGAGAAGGCTCTAAAAATAAACAAGGGTTTCCTAAACAGCCCAATTGGTTTGAGGATGCAAGAGGTTTTAAAAATTTAGAAGTAGGTTTAAAAAAGATTGGTTTTTCAGAGACTGAGACTAATGGGATACTAGGTAACAATTGGTATAACTTTTATAAAACTATCTAAATATGAATATAGAATTAAGAGATCCAAACATCATAATGAAGTTATCAAGACTTGGTTCGTTTCATCAATCAAGATTATCTTTTTTACGAAGTTTTTTAAGTGAATTTAAAGATTGGCAATATAAAAGAGACTTGTTTGATTTAGACCAAGAGGGTCATGGCACAGCAGTATACTCATTTAAAAAAAAAGACAGGGCTTATTCTTTAATTTGTTATGCAAACAAAATAAAAGATGATGAAAGATCAGATAGAGTTATAGCAACCAAGTGGGATGCAGCTTTTACGTTACATGATGGAATACCTTTAAAAGAAGACATTGACAGATTAAGAAATGAAGTTCCAAAACAGGAAGTTGGCAGGTTGTCTTACAAAGAGTTAACATTATCTAGAGCAAATAAATCTGTTAGGATTTTTGATTATGTTGTTGAAAGTTTAAGTAATGGAAACCAACCTAATTCAGAACTACTCGAAAAAGTCGGGTATTTATATAGAACGACTGCAGTTTATGGATCAGGTAAGTTTGGTTTAGCAGATCGATTCAGAATAAAAAATAGAGAGGAAATTAATGGACCATTCAGATTAGAGATGATGTTAGTTTATTTAGTTAGACAATTTACTTTTGATCAAGTTAATCATGTTGCAAAAAATAAAAATCCCAATTCTGCTGTTAAACTAGATCCTAAAATTTGTAGAAATTTGGGCATAGGAAATTCTACTGGATTAGGAATGGCCCCATTTATTGTAAATCATCCAACTCTATTAAATAATTGGATACTTAGTAGAGAAATTGCACTTAAAAAAATAAGAGAAATAAAAATTGTTAAAAAACAAGATAGAGATTTGTTTAAAGATTGTGTGAAAAGTTCTCTTAGAAATATAACTAATTGGAATACAGAGAGTGAGTATCAACTCAAAAAAATTAAACTTTTGCTAAAAGACATCAAAAAATTTATCAGTTTCTTAGATAACGAATTTGATTTTCAAAAAGATTATCCTTTTAATGAAATTTATTTTTGGCTAGAGAAAGAAACTTGTGAGGAGTGCATAGAATACGTTGTCTCAATAATGATGGAGCCATTTGGTGATATAGTTCAGCCGTTGGTTGCGCAAATGAGCTCCGAGGAAGAAAAATATTTTAATATTCCAACTGAACGTAATGTTGGAGATTTGAAAAAGATTTTAGAGAATAAATATTCGGATATTTTGAAAATTAATTTTAATATAGAAGAGAGTAATCAGAAATTTTGGTTTATCTCAAAAAATAAAGAAGAACCAAGATTAGCTAATCGTTTTGAGGAAAATGGTGCAGATTTAGAGCAACCCTTGGCAATAGCCAGGGATATAAAAAAATTATATGAAAGATTATTACCTTTCAAAGATGTTTTAAAAATAAATCAATTTTTAATTGATAATTCTGATTTAAGACACGTTGTTAGAAGAGCTTTTATTATTGAAAAATTTCCATATTCAGAAATACAAGATAACACTATCGGAGAAAATTTAGTTCCAATTGATATGTTGCGATTAAAATTATCTTTTTTTGGAGCTTTAAAATTTGATCCAAGGTCTGATAAGTGGTTGAGAATATGTATGTTTCAAGGTGCGCCATTACCAAATGAATTAAAAGATTATGATGAGCAATGGGTTTATAAAACCTACTCTTAAATTATGAAATCCTTAAGTGAGATAGAAACTACAGCTAAGAGGGCAAGTCGAGCCGCTGGTTATTCGTGGGGTATAGCAGAAGAGGTCGGTAAATCTATAAGATTATCTGAATTATTTGGTCTTCCAGCGATCAAACATCTTAATCAATATTATCAGAATAAAAAAAAAGAAAATTTTGATGAAATAAAATTTATCAATGAGATTAATAAATCAGATGGAGCACCTTTCTGTCCAATTATTTTGGGTGTTAATTTTATTGACCAAGTAAAAAACATCGAGACTTTAAAAAAGTGCTTAGTTGAAAATCTTGCTCATCCATTGTTGCTTTTACCTTTTTTAAGTAGAGCTTCGGAAATTATTGGAAAAAAATTATTAATTTCATTTGATGATTGTAAATTTTTATTGAATTTTAATTTGAGTATCTCATCTAATATTTGGGATAAAGAAATGCCAATGTTAGCAAAAAAAGTAGAAATAAGTTTTTTAAACAATGAAGATAATTTTTCAGATCAAGATTGGAAAAATCTCTACAAACTTGCAGAGGACACATTTGTGGAGGAAACTGATAGTTTAAAAGAGGGTGCAGCGGGGGCTGGTTTGACTGATAATGACTGAAGACAAAGAAATAAAAAAAAATCTAAAGGATTTAGATGATATTTGTGATGAATGTAAAGAACAAGATGAAAGTGTTACTCAAAACTTGATTCTAACTGGTTTTAAAATTTGTAAGTCTTGCAGAGTTTCTAAAACTATTTTTCCAATTTAGATATGGTTGACCGGCAAAGCATTCATTCTACTCATTACAAAAGTAATAGACAAAATAGCAATTATTAAAAAAGATAAAAAAACTATTCCAAAAGATTTAAAACCTGATTTAAGATTTAATATTTGTTTTGTTGAAATTATCAAAGCTGCAAAAATCCAAAATTGAGTTAAAAAAATTATAGGTATCATTAAATCTGGAGTGATTGCGAAAAATCTTAGCAAACCTGGTGCATGTGCAAATCCAACTGCAGTCAATACTTTTTTGAATGGCACTTTTGAAGTTTGTTTATCTGGAAAAAGTTTTACTCCAATTACGTATATAAATAATCCCCAAATTAACCAAGTTAAGATCGCGGTGAGACCAGACATACCTATTGCAGTTTTCATTATTGTGTTTGCCGCAACAGCACCTGCCATTCCATCAAGTATCATAATCAGACCAGCAAAATATATTGAAGCTTCACCAAAATTTCTATTATCGCTGTATAGGGTTTTATCTAATTTAATAGACCTAAAAACTATATTTAAAAATTCACCTAACATTTATTTTTTTTTATCTTTTTGCTCTTTATAAGAAACGATTAATGGAAATATTATTAAAGCAATAGCTATAAGAATGCAAATTACTATTAAGAAACTTTTAGTCATTAAAGATAAAGATAAAGGGGGAGTAAACTCCCCCATAAATCAGATTAACCTTTTGAAACTTCTCTTGTATTAGCGTTGAAAGATTCTTTAAATGGAATATCTACAATAACTGCATCTACAGGTTTACCTGGAGTATCAGAGTATTTTTCAGGTAAATGAACTTTATATTTAGTTCCAACTTTACCTTTTGGAAATCCATTCGCATTTAATGTTCCATCAAAAGGAACATATCCCATTGCAATGTTTGTTTTCTTTTCAGGATGCCACCATGGTGACGTAATGAAACCAACCGGATCTCCGCCGCTCTCATTTGATATTAACCAAAAATCTGGCGCATAATCATCAATTGGTTTACCACCCATTTCAAATCCAACTAATTGAAGTGCGTATGGTTTCTTACCATCCTTAAGTTCTTTACCCATTTTTTCAAGTGCAGCTTTGCCAACATAATCAGAAGATTTATTCCATTCACCTTTTCCTGATAAAGAAACCTGGTAACCTAAATTACACTGATAAGGGTTATGTTGCTGGTCCATATCTTGTCCCCAAGACAGAATTCCAGCTTGAATTCTTCTATGGTGAGCAGGAGCAATAACCATTAAATTATGTTTTTTTCCTGCTTCTAGTACAGCATTCCACATTTCATCAGCATATAGAGTTGCATCTCTTAAATAAATCTCATAGCCAGCTTCACCTGAAAAACCTGATTGAGAAATAACACAACTTCTACCAGCAACTTTTACTTCCGCTAAACCGTAAAATGGCATATTTTCTAAATCAACTTGATCACCTAACAAATCTTTCATTAGAGCCTTTGATTTAGGTCCTTGAATTTGAACAGGACATGCATCAATTTCCTCAATGGTACAATTAAATCTTCCATCAGCGTTCACACCTTGCAAATACATACCAATATCAGAGTCTGATAAAGAAAACCAAAACTCGTCTTTTGAAATTCTTAAAAGAATTGGATCATTTAAAACACCACCATAAGCATTGCATAAAATTACATATCTTGCTCTCATAGGTGAAATTTTTGTTGCATCTCTTGTAATTACATAATCAACAAATTTTTCTGCATCAGGACCTTTTACTTGTATTTGTCTTTCAACCGCAACATTCCACATTGTTACGTGATTGACGATAGCATCATATTCGACCATTGCACCACCGTCCTCTGGTTTAACATAACCTCTTGGGTGATAGATACGATTATAAACTGTTGCTCTCCAACAACCTGCTTGCATTGATAAATGCCAATATGGTGATTTTCTCACCCTCGTTGAAATTAACATTTCAACTTTTGTTGGCCCACTTTGTCTCAAATTATATGGTACTTTTCGATCTGATTGATCAACTGAAGTAACATGTTTTAGTTTAGTATAGTCAAATTCTTTAGACATAACCATTCTCCTTCAACCACTTGTTAGTTTCCTTCAAGCCGCCGAATGTATAAATGTGGAAGAAATCAGTATGCGATTTAACTTTCCCAATTAAATCATTAGGGTCTTTAGGTTTCAATAAATCTAATGCCTTACTAAAGTTAGATTTAAGAAAGTTTAAGGAATTTTTTGCTCCTACAATATTGGCAAATTTAATTAAGCTAGATATTTTTAGAGGTCCAGTAATTCCCACATGCACTGGTACGCTTTGTTTAGATATAAAATCTATAATAGGCTGAGGATCCAATAACCATTGGGTTACAATATAATCAGCATAAGGCTTTTTATCTATCATAGCTTTTTCTAAGTCTGAGTCGGATATATCAGGACTCCCCTCGGGGTGTCCAGCAATTCCTATAGTCATCTTCTCAAAATAACCAGTTTCCAAAAGTTGGAAAGAACTGTCAAATTTTCCCATTGGCTCTCTACCACCACCAATTATTAAAACTTGTTTCACCCCTCCATCCTTACATCTAGAAACATAATCTTTGAGCTGCTTTTCATCTTGCATTGATCTTGCCGGAAAGTGCGGCACTGGATTAAAGCCTTTTTTTACTAACTCAACTGCTTGTTGAGCTGTTTGTCTGTAATCTCCCCCAGGTAGCATAGTAATATAAATGTCATTTACTGCTGGGACTGTATCAAGATCAGTTTGAGGGCCTATTTCGAGTGAAAATTTCATTTTAAGATCTTTATCTTTTTTGAAAAAGCTGTCAAATTAATATGATATGAAAATAATTCTCATAATGGGGTTACCCGGCTCTGGAAAAACAACTTTAGCAAATGAGCTAGCTCCATTAATCAATGCAAAAAGGCTAAATGCAGACGAAGTTAGAAAAGAAGCAAATGATTGGGATTTTTCAGAAGAGGGGAGAAAAAGACAATCTAAAAGAATGGCCGATTTCGCATTAAAGATGAGAGATGATGGCAGTAATGTTGTTGCAGATTTTATTTGCCCAACACCTGAGGCAAGAAGCTTATTTCCAGCTGATTATACTATCTGGGTTGATACCATTAAAGAGGGTAGATATGATGATACTAATAAGATGTTTGTAAAGCCTGATAAGTATGACTTTCATGTCACTACACAAGATGCAAAAAACTGGGCACCCAAAATATTTGAAGATTTAAAAAAATAAACTAAAGTCTTTTAATTTTTCTTAATAAGAATAAACTTAAAGCCAAAGATTATATATGACTTATCAGTGGGACAATAAAAAACCAACAGCGCAAATGTTAGGAAGATGGCAACCTTTTCATGACGGACATTATTCATTATTTAAAGAGATAATAAAAAAAACAGGGCAAGTTTGCATTCAAATTCGAGATGTTCAGGGCGTTGATGATAATCCTTTCGATTTTGAAACTGTGAAAAAAAATATAGAGGAAAGATTAAATCCAGAATTTGAGGGACGATTTAAAATCATGTTAGTCCCAAATGTAACAAATATTTGTTATGGTAGGGGTGTTGGATATAAAATTGAGGAAATAGTGTTACCTGAAGAGATACAAAAAATTTCAGCTACTAAAATTAGAGCTAAAATGAGAGAAGAAGGCAAACTTAAATAGAATTTTTAATGAATATAAAAATTAAAAATTTTGTAAGTGGAATATCAATAATCACAATTAATGAGCCCAAAACATACAACGCATTATCATTTAAAAATTTAAACGATTTAATTAAAGTTTTTAAAAAACTTGATAAAGATAAAAAAACAAAAGTAATTATTATAGAAGGTGCTGGTAAAGGTTTTAGTGCGGGACATAACTTAAAAGAGGTAAAAAATTTAAAAGTTAAAAACAAATATCAAAAATTATTTAATTTATGTTCTAAATTGATGCTTCAAATAGTTGAGGGTAATAAGCCTGTTATTGCTAAGGTGCATGGTGCAGCTTATGCTGCAGGCTGTCAATTAGTTGCAAGTTGTGATTTAGCTTATAGTACCAAAGATGCATTATTTGCTACTCCTGGAGTAAATATTGGATTGTTCTGCAGTACCCCTATGGTTGCAGTGAGTAGAAAAATAAAAAAAAAACCAATGATGAAAATGTTACTTACTGGTGAGCCAATTAAAGCAAATTTTGCAAAAGAAATTGGTTTAATTAATGATTGTTTTTCTAAATCTAAATTAAATAGTGAGGTTTTTAAAATTGCAAAAAAAATTGCGTCTAAATCAAATTTAACTATTAAAATTGGTAAACAAACATTTTATAAACAGTTAGAAATGCCTCTTCGAAAAGCTTACGCTTATACAAGCAAAATGATGACTATTAATATGATGGCTTTAGATGCCAAAGAAGGAATTTCAGCTTTTTTAGAAAAAAGAAAGCCAAAATGGAAAAATAGATAATGAAAAAAAATATTTTACTTATATTTTTTTTTATCATTGGAATAATTATTATCTTTAATTTTAGAGGGCATAATCAAAATAAAGCAATAGAAGCATGTATTGCAGGAAGTAAAAAATTGGATCAACCTATGACTGTTGAAGAGGCAAGAGTGTTTTGTAAAGAAAAAATTCAAAAAAATCGATGAGTCATATTAAAGAAATCCTTTCAAAATATAAAAAGATTGCAATGGTTGGGGTTAGTAATGATCCAACTAAAGCATCAACAATCGTTATGAAGTATATGCAAAAATATGGTTTTAAAGTTTATCCTGTAAATCCTAAAGCCAAAGATCAAATAATTTTAGGAGAAAAGGTATTTGAAAAAATCACTGACATTAAAGAAGTTGTAGAAATTGTAGATGTTTTTCGACCTTCTAATGAAACAATAGATATTGCAAAAGATGCAATTAGTATTGGTGCGAAAGTTTTATGGTTACAACTTGATATTAAAAATCAAGAGGCACAGCGTCTTGCTGAGACAAATGATATAATTTACATTGAAAATAAGTGCACGAAGATTGAATACGAGAGAAATTTTAAAACTTAATTAATGAAAAAAATTTTTATTGTTTATGGACATTATAACGAAAAATCTTTCAACGCAGCTATAAGAGACACATTTATTGAAACTGTCAAAAAAAGTGATCATCAAGTTGATATTGTAGATTTATATAAAGAAAAATTTGATCCAGTTTTTTCAGGAGAGGAACCAGACAATCAAGTCCTAGATCATAGAAAAAGAATTGAACAGTCTGATGCAATAGTTTTAATCGCTCCAATTTGGAATTTTAGAATGCCTGCTATTGTTGAAGGTTGGATAGATAAAGTATTAGCTCCGCCTTGGGCGTTTAGGTTTAAGAAGTTATTTGGAAACTATGGTTATCCTTTAGGAAATTTAAAGGGAAAAAAAGCAATTGTATTTTGTACTTATGGTTCTCCACAATTTGCAGTAAGAACCTTCTTTTTAAATATGCCAACAAAAAGACTAAGAAGAGGAGTTTTTAATATATGTGGCATAACGGATGTTGTGTATCGAAGATACTTTGCTGTACCATTTGTTGGAGATAAAAAACGACAAAAATTTTTAGAAGATGTTAAAAGTACTGCAAATAACATTTAGTTCTTTATTAATCACTTTCACCTTAATTTCTTTATCAAAAGCAGATTTAATTAAACCAAGAAGTGATATAAAACCTGCTGAAGTAATCAAAATACAGCTTAATGGACTTCAAAAAAACGATGATAATTATAAGGATAGTGGCATTGAACAAACATGGAATTTTGCCCATCCTAATAATAAAAAAAATACTGGGCCATTATTAAATTTTAAAATGATGATCAAAGGCAGGTCCTATCAAATGCTTTTAAACCATGTAAGTCATACCATCACTGAAATTGGAAGTGGTGACAAATGGGCTCAATTTGAGGTAGTTATCTTAGATAAAGAAAAAATTTATCATAAATTTAATTGGCAAGTTGAAAAATATACTGATGAGGGGCCTTTGAAAGACTGCTGGCTGACAACTATGGTTTCTAGCCCAATCCCATTAGGAAGTTCAATTTGACTTTATTAATACAATTTTGTTTCGTTATGAATAAAAATTTAGTAGGAATCGCTTAATGAAATCAAAAACTAAAGTTGTTGTAGTTGGAGGTGGTGTAGTAGGCGTAAGTGCTCTTTATCACCTAGCAAAAAAAGGCTGGTCAGATGTTGTCTTAGTTGAAAGAAAAGAACTTACATCTGGATCAACTTGGCATGCAGCAGGCTTGCTCCCACTTTTTAATATGAGCTATTCTGTTGGCCAATTACATAAATATGCAGTTAACCTTTATAAAACATTAGAAGAAGAAACAGGAAAAAATGTTGGCTTTAGTGTTGTTTCAAATATTCGTTTAGCAAGCACTAAAGATAGAATGGATGAATATCACCAATATGCAGGTGTTGCCAAAACGATTGGTGTTGATGTTAAATTCTTAACACCGCAACAAGTAAAAGAAATTTGGCCCCTATGTCATACAGATGATTTAGTTGGAGCTATTCAGCATCCAGAAGATGGATATATTCAACCAGCTGACTTAACACAGGCATTAGCAACAGGTGCAAGAAATAGAGGAGCTGAGATTTACAGAAACACAGCTGTATTATCAATGAGACAAACTAAAGATGGATGGATAGTTGAAACAGACAAAGGATCAATTGAGTGTGAACATGTAATTTCTTGTTCTGGAAATTTTGCAAGACAAACTGGAGAAATGGTTGGATTAGATATTCCAGTTATACCTGTAGAACATCAATACATTGTAACAGAACCACACCCTGAAATTCAAAAAAGAAAAAAAGCAGGTCTTCCTGAAATGGGAGTTTTAAGAGACAGTGATAGTAGATGGTATATGAGAGAAGAGGCTGGTGGATTAATTTTAGGTCCATATGAAGATGGAGCGCCTGCATGTTATATAGAAGGTCCATCAAAAGATTCTGAATATGAATTATTCCAAGAGGATTTGGATAGACTTGCACCTCATATAGAAGGAGCAATTCATAGAGTGCCTGCTTTCGGAGAAGTTGGAGTAAAAAAAGTTTATAACGGTGCAATATGTTATACACCAGATGGTAATCCTATTGTTGGTCCAGCTTGGGGATTAAAAAATTTTTGGATCAATGAGGGACATAGTTTTGGAATAACTGCAGCTGGCGGAGCAGGCTGGCAATTAGCAGAATGGATCATTGATGGGGAACCAACAATAGATATGCTTGGGGTTGAACCAAGACGTTATGGAAATTACGCAACTAAATCTTATCTTAAGGCAAAAAATGAAGAAGCCTATAGTCATGTTTTTATTGTTCATTATCCTGATGAAGAAAGACCAGCAGCGAGACCTTTAAGAACATCACCTTGCTATGAGAGAATGAAAGAATTAGGAGCTGTTTTTGGACAAAAATTTGGATGGGAAAGACCGAACTTTTTTGCAACTGATGGAATGGAACAAAAAGATGATTGGTCGTTTAGACGATCAAAATGGTTTGATGCAATTAAAAAAGAATGTGAAAATGTAAAAAAAAATGTTGGTCTTTTAGATATGACTGCATTTGCAAAATGTAGAATTAAAGGACCAAAGGCTGAAGAATTTTTAGATTATTTAGTAGCTAACAAACTTCCAAAGAAAATTGGTAGAATTAATTTATGTCATGCACTTAATACTAAAGGGGGTGTTCATTCTGAATTTACAATTATGAAAGAAGCTGAGAATAGTTATTATTTGGTGTCAGCTGGAGCAAATTTAAGATTAGATCATGACTGGATACAAAAATGGATGCCAACAGATGGTTCGGTAATATTTGAAGATTTAACTAACAGCACTGGTGTATTAGTCGTTGCTGGTCCAAAAGCTAGACAATTGATGCAAAAAGTTTCCACTGATGACTTTTCAAATGAGAATTTTAAATGGTTAACTGCTAAAAATGTCAATGTTGGTTATGCGCCTGTTAATGCAATGAGAGTAAATTTTGTCGGAGAGCTAGGCTGGGAATTGCATCACCCAATTGAATACCAAAATCATATTTTTGATAAGTTAATGGAAGCTGGAAAAGATTTGGGATTAAAACCTTTTGGAATAAGAGCAATGAACAGTTTAAGAGTTGAAAAATCATATAAACTCGTTGGAACTGAATTATCAATTGAATATTCACCTTACGAGTCCGGACTAGATAGATTTATCCACCCTAACAAAGGTAATTTTATTGGACTTGAAGCCTTAAATAAATGGAGAGAAAAAGGTTTTGATAATAAGTTGGTAACATTGGAAGTTCATAACACCACTGACTCAGATGTGCTGGGTAATAATCCAATCTATAAAGATGATAAAGTTGTTGGAAGAGCAACAGGTGGAGAATATGGATTTAGATTAGATAAATCAATTGCACTAGCGATGGTAAAACCTAATTTAGCAAATGTTGGAGAAAAACTTAAAGTTGATATTCTCGGTAAAATGTATGAAGCTACAATACTTGATGAAAGCCCTTATGATGCAGAAAATAAATTGTTGAGAGCTTAATGAAAATTTTAGTCGCAGTAAAAAGAGTAATTGATTATAACGTTCAAGTAAGAGTGAAAGAAGATAACACGGGTGTTGTTACAGATAACGTTAAAATGTCTACTAATCCACCGGATGATAATGCAATTGAAGAAGCAGTTAAAATTAAGGAAGCTGGTAAAGCTACTGAAGTAATTGCTGTTAGTATTGGTGAAGAAAAAGCTCAAGAGACTGTTCGTAAAGCTTTAGCTGTTGGAGCTGATAGAGGAATTTTAGTTAAGGCTGAAGGTATTATAGAGCCTTTAGCAGTTTCAAAACTTTTGCAAAAAATAGTTGAAAAAGAAAAACCAGATTTAGTTTTTATGGGAAAACAAGCAATCGATGATGATTGTAATCAAACAGGACAAATGTTAAGTGCTTTGTTAAATTGGCCTCAAGCAACTTTTGCATCAAAAATTGAAATTAAAGATAAAAAATTAGAGGTCACAAGAGAGATTGACGAGGGTCTTGAGACAATTGAAATCAATATACCTGCAATTGTTACATGTGATCTAAGATTAAATGAACCAAGATATGCTTCTTTACCTAATATTATGAAAGCTAAGAAAAAACCTATTGAACAACTAAATGCGTCAGATTTAGGAGTAGATACTTCTCCAAGAATCGAGCAAATTAAAGTTGAAGAGCCTCCAAAGCGAAAAGCTGGAATAAAAGTTTCTAGTGTAGCTGAGTTGGTTCAAAAATTAAAAAATGAAGCAAAGGTAATATAAATGTCAGTTTTATTAATAGCAGAACATAATAATAAAGAACTAAGACCTTTTACTCTAAACGCTGTAACTGCTGCATCACAAATTGATGGTGATGTTCATGCAGTAATTATAGGTCAAAATTGTGATGAAGCTGCTAAATCTTTGTCAGAATTACCGTTAATAAAAAAAGTTATTCACGTAGATGCACCTCACTACCAAAATTTTGTTGCTGAAAATTTTGCACCTGTGATTGTAAAATTAGCTGAAAATTATTCTCATGTTGTGTGTTCAGCTAATACTTTTGGTAAAAACTTGATGCCAAGAATTGCAGCTGCCTTAGATACATCGCAAATTAGTGATATTATCAAAGTCATATCTCCTGATACTTTCTTAAGACCAATTTATGCTGGAAATGCTTTTGCGACTGTAAAAAGTAATGATACAAAAAAATGTGTCACAATAAGACCAACTTCATTTGACCCATGTGAAAGTTCTGGTGGATCTGCTGTAATTGAAAAAGCTGAGCCAGGTGAAGAATTTGGACATACAAAATTTATTAAAAGAGAAGAAATTAAATCTGATAGACCTGAACTTGGAACTGCAAGAGTCGTTATTTCCGGAGGCAGAGGGATGCAAAATGGTGATAATTTTAAGTTGATTACTTCAATTGCAGATAAATTAAATGCAGCAATTGGTGCATCTAGAGCTGCTGTTGATGCAGGTTATATAAGTAATGATCATCAGGTTGGTCAAACTGGTAAAGTAGTAGTACCTGATTTATATATTGCTGTTGGAATTTCAGGAGCTATTCAACATTTAGCAGGCATGAAAGAAAGTAAAGTAATAGTTGCAATAAATAAAGATGGTGAGGCACCTATTTTCAGTGTTGCTGATTATGGTTTAGAAGCTGATCTTTTTGAAGCACTGCCACAATTCTTAGAAGAATTGAACAAATTAAACACTATACAAAAATAATATAATCTGTAAAAAATTGTCAATTATGTCCAGAGAGACGATGGAATATGATGTTGTAATAGTTGGTGGAGGTCCATCGGGACTATCTACAGCAATAAAACTTAAACAATTAGATCCAAATTTAAATGTTTGTTTATTAGAAAAAGCATCAGAGATAGGTGCGCATATTTTAAGTGGAAATGTTTTTGAAACTAGAGCCTTAGATGAACTCTTGCCAAATTGGCGAGAGCTTAATTCACCAATCAAAACAAAAGTAACAAAAGAAAAATTTTTGTTTTTAGGCAAAAAAAGATCTCTTAGCTGGCCAACCTGGTTACTGCCATCAGTACAGCAAAATCATAACAACTATATCATTAGCTTAGCAAACTTATGTAGATGGCTTGCAGAACAGGCTGAGTCATTAGGTGTAGAAATTTTTCCAGGTTTTCCAGCAAATGAAATTTTATATAATGATGATGGCTCTGTAAAAGGTGTAGCTACTCAAGATATGGGGATTGATAAAGATGGAAATAAAAAAGATAGTTTCGAACCTGGTATAGAATTATTAGGTAAAGTTACAGTTTTTGCTGAAGGCTGTAGAGGTCATTTAGGAAAAAAGTTAATTAAAAAATTTGAGCTAGATAAAAATAAAGATCCTCAACAATATGGAATTGGTTTTAAAGAAATTTGGGAGATAGATGAAAAAAATCATGAGGAAGGATTAGTAATGCACACAGCAGGCTGGCCGTTAGATAACAATACTTATGGTGGTAGTTTTATGTATCACGCAGAAAACAAACAAGTATTTTTAGGCTATGTGATAGGTCTAGATTATCAAAACCCACACCTATCTCCATTTGATGAATTTCAAAGATTTAAAACACATCCAGCTATAAAGAAAATTATCGAAGGTGGAAAAAGAATTTCTTATGGTGCCAGAGCTTTGATAGAGGGAGGTTTCCAAAGTTTACCAAAAATGTTTATGCCAGGTGCTTTATTAATTGGATGTGATGCTGGAACTTTGAATATGCCAAAAATTAAAGGGTCTCATACAGCGATGAAAAGTGGAATTATCGCTGCTGAAACTATTATTCAAAATATTAAAGAAAAAAAAGACCTTTCAATTTATGAAGATAATTTTAAAAAAAGTTGGCTATATGAAGAGTTATACAAAGCTAGAAATGTAAAACCAAGTTTTAGTTGGGGTTTAATTCTAGGTATTATTTTTACAGGTATTGATCAAATTTTGTTTCGAGGCAAATTACCATTTACTTTAAAACATAAGCATGCTGATCATGAAACCTTAAAATTAGCAAGTGAAATGCCAAAAATTGATTACCCCAAACCTGACAATGTAATTACTTTTGACAAGACGACCTCAGTTTACTTAACAGGTACTAATCATGCAGATAATCAACCAGTCCATTTGCAATTAAAAGATCCTAATTTACCAATAAATTATACTTTAGAAAAATATGACGAACCTGCCCAAAGATATTGTCCAGCTGGAGTATATGAGGTGCAAATAGAAAACGGATCTAATAAATTTGTTATAAATTCACAAAATTGTATTCATTGCAAAACTTGTGATATTAAAGAACCATCACAAAATATCACTTGGGTTACTCCTGAAGGTGGGGGTGGTCCTAAATATGGAAATATGTAATTAGTTATAGAAAAGATTTATTAAAACTATAATTATTCCAATAATTCCTGCCCAAATCATCAAATTTTTGAAAAAAACTTTTTTATTTCTATTAGCATAATAAAAACCTGGAAAAACTAAAGCTATTACCAGTAAGAGATATATGGTTGATAAAATTTCGTCACTCATTCAAATATTTATTTCACGATAGATCAATTGCAAATTTCTTGAGAGTTTCGATAGGTAGAATTTTTAAAGTATTTTCATGGGTTCTTTTTAAATAAATAGGACAACCTTTTCCCGCCTCAACAGCTCTAGCATACCATGTTGCACAAACACACCAACCATCCCCATCTTTTAAACCTGGAAAACCGTATTCAGGATGAGGTGTAATTAAGTCATTACCAGCGGCTTTACACCACTCTAAGAACTCCGTTGTCACTTTAGCACAGACAGTATGTAATCCATGGTCATTGTCATCTGTGTTGCAACATCCATCTCTATACCATCCAGTTAATGGATCTAAAGAGCACTCTTCCAAAGGAGCACCAAGAACATTTTTTTGCGATTTACTCAATATTTACCGTAAACATCATAAATTCTTTCATCTATCGTTGCATTAAACGAAATAGATCTTCTCTCTTCTTCCGTTCCTTTGAAAGGATAAACAGTATGCATTACATAATGAGGAAAAAAATAAAAATCTCCAACCTCTGGTTTTATTTCATACATTGATCTTGATAAAAACATATTAGAACCGTGAATTAAATTTAAGTTTCCTCCAGAATACTTCTTGTCACCCTTGTCTTGTAAATGGCTACCTAGAGTTTTTGGAACTTTTAAAAAACCAGCACCAGAGATATGACCTGAGTGCCAATGAATTGGATTGTATTCATTTTTAAATTGTCTAACTATCCAAGAACTTGTAACATTAAATTCAGTTATTTTTTTTCCAGTTTCAAATTTTATCCATTGCGAAGTTACATTTGCTAAAAATCCTAACCAGCCGATTTTTTTTGCAAATTCTCCCTCTAACTGGAATTCTTGAGTTACATCTCCAGCTAATTTAGGTCCAAGGTCTAACTTTTTAGCTTTTTCTTTATCTTCAATAATTTTATCCACATATTCATTTAAATCGTTCAAAAGTTTTTCAGGGATTTTTGCTTTTACGATTGAAGGTCCAAACGTTTTAATAAATTTTGCTTCCATCTTTAAATTTTAGTTGGATTAGGTTGATCTTTATAAACTTTTTTAGGATCAAATTTTTTTTCTTTTTCTAAAAATTTCATCTCAATTTTTCTACCGTTTTCTATGGGACCAAGTGGAACTTCTCTATAAAAACAAGATCTGTAACCTACATGACAACTTGCTCCATCCCCAATATCCACTGTAAGCCAAATAGAGTCTTGATCATCATCAATTCTAATTTCTTTAACTAATTGAGTAAAACCACTTGTTTTTCCTTTATGCCAAATTGCATTTCTAGAACGACTAAAATAATGAGCTTCTTTAGTCTCAATAGTTTTTTTTAAAGCTTCAACATTCATATATCCGTGCATCAATATATCTCTCGTTTTTGAGCACATTGTGATAACTGGAATTAAACCATCATTATCAAATTTTGGAGAAAGAAGATTTCCCTCTTCAATTTCTTCTACATTTTCTCTTTTTTTAAACATAATTGGTAATTATGTAGCACATATCTGGATATATTAAATATTTTAAAAATTACTATTTATAGGTATAAAACGTCCAATGAAAATTGTTAAAAATACCGAGAATAATAATGATCCCAAGAAAGTATCTGACAAAGATGCTGAAGATGCATTTAAAACAATTTTAACATGGATGGGAGAAGACCCTAACAGAGAAGGATTGTTAGAAACTCCAAAAAGAGTTGTAAAAGCCTTTAAAGAATATTTTAAGGGTTACAAAGAGGATCCTAACCAAATATTGGACAAAACTTTTGGTGATGTTGAGGGATATGACGATATGGTTATTCAAAAAAATATTTCAGTTCAAAGCCACTGTGAACATCATATGGCTCCAATTATAGGTAAAGCACATGTTGCATACATCCCAAAAGATCGAGTAGTTGGGTTAAGTAAGTTAGCAAGAGTAGTAGAAGTTTTTTCAAAAAGATTACAAACTCAAGAGAGATTAACTATGCAAATAGCGAATACCCTAATGCAATCACTTGATGCAAAAGGTGTTGCTGTCACAATAGATTCAACTCATCAATGTATGACAATGAGGGGTATTAAAAAAGAACAAGCTTCAACAGTGACAAATTATTATTTAGGTCAATTTAAAGAAGATCTTAGTTATCAAAATAGATACTTAAGATTTATCAGTATAAGCAAAGAATAAAGTGTCAGACAAATTTAAAGCATTAGTTTTAAATCAAGAAGGTGACAATTTTACTAGGGAAATAAAATCATTAGATAAAAGTTTTTTAAAACACGGTGATGTAACTATCAAAGTAGAATATTCAGATCTTAATTTTAAAGATGGAATGATCTTAAAAAATGGTGGAAGATTAGTAAAAGAATTCCCACATATCCCTGGGATTGATTTTTCAGGAACTGTTTTAGAAAGTGAGAATTCAAAGTTTAAATCAGGCGATGAAGTTATCTTAACAGGTTTTAGAGTTGGAGAAATTTTTTATGGCGGCTATTCTCAAATTGCAAAAGTTAACGGAGATTTTCTAGTAAAAAAACCAACTGATTTGACAAGCAAGCAAGCAATGATTTTAGGAACGGCTGGATTTACGTCGCTAATGGCTGCATTTGCAATTAAAGCAAGAGAAGAAATATTACTTGGCGCAAAAGTAAACGATGTCTTGGTGACAGGTGCTTCTGGTGGAGTTGGAAGTATTGCAGTTATGATATTAAATAAAATGGGATACAATGTTACAGCTGTATCAGGAAAAGATTCTAAAATTGATTACTTAAAGTCACTAGGTGCCAAAAACGTTATAAATCGTAGTGAATTTGATAAAGATCCAAAACTTATAGACAAAGGTTTATGGGATGGAGTAGTTGATACAGTTGGTGGTAAAATTTTAGCTAACGCAATAGTCCAAACTAATTCGAATGGTATTATTGCTGTTTGTGGTAATGCTAGTACTAATGAACTTAATACCAATGTAATTCCATTTATGTTACGAGGAATAAAACTTTGGGGAATGGACTCGGCAAATTGTAGTATTAAAAGAAGAGAATTTATTTGGGGCGAAGCAGCAAAACTAATTGACTTTAATTTAATAGAAAAATCAGTTCAAACAGTTAGCTTAGAGGAGTTAATTGAAACTTATCCTAAAATATTAAAAGGTGAAATTTCTGGAAGGGTTTTAGTTGATTTAAATAAATAATGGATTGGGATAAACTTAAGATTTTTCATGCAGTAGCGGAGGCCGGAAGTTTTACTAATGCCACTGTAAACTTAAATCTGAGTCAATCTGCAATTAGTAGACAAATTCAATCTTTAGAACAGGATTTAAAGGTACAATTATTCGAAAGACATGCAAGAGGTCTTACACTTACAGAAAACGGAGAATATGTTTTTAAAACTGCTCATGAAGTTATCAGCAAATTAAAAGAAGTTGAAACTTCTCTAGGAGACCAAAAAAATAAACCAACTGGAAAATTAACAATCACAACAGTTAGAAGTTTTGGTACACATTGGTTAACACCAAGAATTGAAGAATTTATGCGTCTTAACCCTGAGGTAGAAATAGAGCTTATTTTTGAGGATAAAGAGCTAGATTTAAGCACTAGACAAGCTGATATTGGTATTTTTATGAGAAGACCAAAACAACTTAATTATATTCAAAAAAAATTAATTGACCTTAAGTACTTTATATATGGTTCAAATAAGTATTTAGAGAAACATGGTATGCCTAAGACTATAGCTGATTTAAATAAGCATAAATTTATATCTTTTGGAAAAGGGGCACCATCACCAGTTTATAATCCAGATTGGGCGCTAAAATTAGGAATGCATGATGGTAAAAAGCGAAAGACTATTATGAAGGTAAATAGCGTAATGGGACTGCTTTTAGCAGTAGAGGCTGGTGTTGGTTTAGCTGCATTACCAGAATATCTTGTCAGTAATTCGAGAAATATAATTAAAGTTCTCCCAAAATCAGAAGGACCAATAACAGAAGCACACTTTGTGTATCCACAATCACTAAAAAACACAGCTAGAGTTACAGCTTTCAGAAATTTCTTATTTAGCAAAATAGGTGATTGGAAGTCCCAGTAGACTGCGACATTATTGCGATTGATAATCATTCTCAATGAGAATAGTTCTCATTCTCATTAAATCATGCGGAAGAACTAAGAATAATGGAGAATAAATGAGGAAGATTTCAATTTTAACGTTAATCTTTTCAGTAATTACATCATCATTTGCAATTGCAAATGAGGTTAATGTTTTTAATGCAAGACATTATAAAGCAGATTCTGAGCTTTATTCTAAGTTTACAAATATGACTGGTATTAAAGTTAATTTGATAAACGGAAAATCAGGTGCTTTAGAAAAAAGAATCGTAAGTGAGGGTGCAGACTCTTCCGCTGACTTATATATAACTGCAGATGCAGGAAGATGCGGTGCCATGGATGCTAAAGGTTTGCTTCAAAGTGGTTTAACATCTGCAGCTATTAAAAATGCTGTCCCAAAAAGCTTTAGAACAAATAAGTGGGTTGGAATCGCAAAGAGAGCAAGAATAATTTATTATTCACCAGAAAGAGTAACTGGTGCTGAATTATCTGGGATGACTTATGAAGGGCTAGCTGATCCAAAGTGGAAAGGTAGATTGGTAATTAGAAAATCTAGCAACATTTATAATAAATCTCTTGTAGCGTCTTTAATTAAGAATAATGGTAAAGCTGCAACAGCAGCATGGGCAGAGGGAGTTGTTGCAAACATGGCAAGAACACCAACAGGTAATGATAGAGCTCAAATTATGGCAGTCGCAGCGGGTGAAGCTGATATTGCTGTAGCTAATACTTATTATTTGGCTCTTATGTTATCTGGCAAGAAAGGTGCAGAGCAACAAGAAGCTGCAAAAAAAGTTAAAGCTTTTTTTCCTAATCAAAACGATAGAGGAACGCACATGAATGTTAGTTGTGCTGCCTTAGTAAAAGGTGCACCTAACAAAGCTAACGCTGTTAAACTTGTAGAGTTTTTATTAACTCCTGGGTCTCAAGAGCATTTTACGAATAATACTTTTGAGTTTCCAATGATTGATGGTGTTTCACCAAGTCCATTAGTAGTCAATAATTTAGGATTAGATTTCAAACAAGATATGAAAACTAAACTAGCATCTTATGGAAAAAATCAAGCTGCCGCAGTAGAAGTAATGACAGCTGCTGGTTGGAAGTAACAAATGAAAGAAAAAAAGAAATTTATTTCTGAAGTTGATTTAAATAATTCTTCTAAAGCATGTTCCCCATGTAGTTTGGAGTGTGAAAAAATCAACAAAAGAGTAAATAACAGAAAGCTTTCAGAAATTGAAACAAAGGAGGTTCCGCATATCCTAAAAGTATTTGATTTTTGATTTTTCTGGGTGTTCATGAGCCTTAACTAAGATGTTTCCTTATTAAGGCCATGAACATAATACTTTCATGTTTATAAGGCGGATTATAAATTATGAGAATAAATTTTTGGTACGTATCTTCTTTTGTAATTTCATTATTTGTAATCATTCCTATTTTAACTGTTTTTAGCAGTTTTTTTGAAAGCACTTCTAACTATTATCAAGTATTAAAAGATACTTTTTTAATGGAGTATATTTTCAATTCCTTAATTTTATTAGTGAGTGTTTTGATTTTAACTTTTTTAATTGGGACAGGATCTGCCTACCTGGTTTCATTTTTCAATTTCCCATTCAGTAATTTTTTTAAATGGGCACTAATATTATCTTTTGCTGTACCACCTTATATTTATGCATATTCTTTGACAGCTTTTTTTGAAAATTATGGCACAGCTTTTACTATTTTAAAAAATTTATTTGGCGAGGGAAGTTATAATCAAAGCATTCCAAAGTTTGATGGCTTATTGGGAGCAGTTTTGTCAATTTCTTTTTCACTTTATGCCTATGTATATATTCTAGCTAGAGCGTCATTTTTATATCAATCACAAAACATAATTGATTTAGGAAAAAATCTAGGGTTTACAAAATTTAAGGTATTTTATTCAATCATTCTTCCAGCTGCACGGCCTGCTATAGTTGCTGGCTTATCGCTAGTGGCTATGGAAACACTTGCTGAATTCGGTGCAGTAGATTTCTTCTCAATAAATACATTAACAACGGGTATCTATAATTCATGGATTGCTTTTGATGATTTGGCATTTGCAAATCAATTATCGTTCTTCCTATTGTTATTTATTTTTGCACTTTTTATTATAGAAAATTTATCTAGAAAAAACGCCAAATATCACTTCAATACTAAAGCAGGATTTAAACAAAAACAAAAAATACAACTTTCAGGTAAAAAAGCTTTCTTAGCATTTTCTTTTTGTTTTTTTATATTCTTTTTAAGCTTTTTATTTCCACTTAGTCAGATGATGTATTGGACAATAAAATTTCCAGAAAATTTGTTTGATTTAAAAATTTTGGATTTGTTAATGAATACTCTTTACTTAGTAATTTTATCAAGTCTAATGTTGATAATATTTGGTTTGGTTTCTAATTATGGAAACAGAGTAAATAAAAATAAAACTTTAAATATTTTATCAACATTATCTATTTCAGGTTATGCAATTCCTGGAGTAATTTTAGCTGTAGCATTCATAACCTTTATTGCATGGTTTGATAATAGTGTAATTAAAAATTTGGGTTTTGTTTCTATTAAAAAAGTTTTTATAGGATCAATTCTTGGATTAGTACTTGTATATTTTATTAGATTTTATTCTCTTGCATATAATGGAATTAAATCTGGCTATGAAAAAATCAATATTTCAGTTGATGAAAGCTCATATTTACTTGGTTACTCAAAAAGAAAAACTTTTATGAATATTCATATTCCTTTTCTAAGAAATTCTTTATTGTTTGTTGGAATATTAGTCTCTTTAGAAATAATAAGAGAATTACCAATTACTCTCATTTTAAGACCGTTTAATTTTGAAACTTTTGCAACAACAGCTTATATCTCTGCATCGGAGGATTTACTTGAGGCTGCTGCGGTGCCTTCATTATTTTTGATTTTGATTGCAACTTTCTTCATAATTGTTACATCTAAATATATTTTAAGAGATTATAATGAATAAAAATTTTTTTGAAGTTAAAAACGTTGATTTTAATGTAGGTAACAAAACTAAAGTTAAAAATGTTTCTTTTGCAATTGAAAATCAAGGCGACGTAATATGTCTTTTAGGTCCTTCAGGAATTGGAAAAACCACAATCTTAAGAACTATTGCCGGCCTCGAAAAATTAAAAAAAGGATCAATAATATTAAATGGAAAAACTTTATCTTCTGAAAATATTAATTTAGAGCCAGAGGATAGAAATGTTTCACTCGCTTTTCAAGATAACAGCCTATTCCCGCATTACACTATTGAAAAAAATATTTCGCTTGGTTCTGAAAGAAATAAGGAAAAAAAAGAGAAAAAAATTAGTTTAAAAGAAATGGTAGATTTATTAGATATATTTCACATTCTTAATAAATATCCTCATGAAATAAGTGCTGGTGAAGCCCAAAGAGCGTCATTAGCAAGATCATTGATAATGCAACCAGACTTATTGTTACTTGATGAGCCATTATCAAATGTGGATCAAAGTTTTAAAGAAGAAATCCAAGTAAGATTAAAAAAAATTTTAAATCAATTAAAGATCACAACAATCATTGTTACTCATGACTCTTATGAGGCATTTTATTTAGGATCTAAATGTGGAATAATTTTAAATCAAGAACTGAAACAATTTGATGATCCTTATAAGATTTATCATTTGCCAAATTCTATTGAAGTAGTAAATTTTTTAAATAGAGGAATTTTAGTTCCAGCAAAGGTGACTGGAAAAAATACTTTAGAAAATTGGGATTTAGGCACTATTGAAGGGAATTTTATAAAGGAGTATCCAGAAGGGGCCAATGTGCAATTATTACTTCAACCAGAAGATTTAGAGCATGATGATACAAGTAATTTAAAACTTGAGGTAGTTGATCGAAAATTTAGAGGCACTAATTTTATTTATACTCTCAGAACTCCAAGCAATACTTTAATTCCAGTATTTGTTCATTCACACCATATACATCAACATGAAGTTGATGAAAAATTTGGTATCAAAAGACCAATTCATATTGATCATATAGTTTGCTTCTAATAAAAACCTTTTAGAAAATGAAAAGTAACTTTAAAGTTTTTTTAAAGGGAATTATCGATGTAAGCCCACTTATGATACCAGTGGTTCCATTTGGTTTGATATTTGGCGTTTTGGCTATTGATATTGGATTTACTCCAATTGAAACAATGGCAATGTCTCTAATAATTTTTGGTGGCGCTTCGCAAATTGTATTATTGCAATTATTTTCAGGAGGAGCTTCATCGCTAGTAATAATAAGTTCAGTTGGAGCTGTTAATTCAAGACACCTACTTTATGGTGCGGTAGTATCTGAACATCTTTCAGATTTAAAATTAATCTGGAAAATTATCATTTCATACTTTCTAATCGATCAGGCATTTGCAATATCAAATGAATATTTAAAAAAGAATAAAGATAATAATAGATATTTTCATTTAGTGGGTGGGGGAGCTACTTGTTGGGTAATATGGCAATCTACAACATTTTTAGGGATTATACTTGGAGCAGCAATTCCGGAAAAACTTGGTCTTAGTTTTGCAGTTCCTTTAACCTTTTTAGCTTTATTAGTTAATGACTTTAGAAAATTAATAAATGTGATTGTAATAATTATTTCAGGATTGGTTGCTACTTTTGGATATAATTATATTCCTTTTAAAGCCTACGTCATAGTTGCTGCTTTAGCAGGGCTATTTACGGCAATGATATTAACAATGAAAAACAAAAAAGCATGAGTAACTGGGCATTAATTTTATGTTGTGGATTGATTACTTATTTAACAAGATTTTCTATGATAGCTTTAATTAAAAAGGAAATGTTTAATGATAGAATTAGAGAAATATTATCATTTGTACCCTCTGCAATATTTCCAGCAATAATTTTTCCTGCAATTTTTATTAATGACAAAGGGTTATTCGAAATAGATGATAATCCAAAGATATTAGCTGCAATAATTGCAATGGTAATTGGTATTTTTTCTAGAAGTATTATTGCGACAATATTTTCAGGGTTAGCCTCTTACTGGTTATTAATATATGCTGTATAACTAATTATGAAAAAAATTTTAACATTTTGTTTTCTTTTATTTGCATTCAATGTCAATGCAATGGAGAAAGAGACAACTTTCAAAAAAGAATTATTTGATAAAGCTCAATCTGAGGGGAAAGTTGTAATTATAAGCTCTTGGATTAAATATTGTCCATCATGTGCTGGTCAAATGAAAATATTACAAAAAGCGAAAAGAGAAGGAAAATTATCCGACATAAAATTTGATAATATTGAATATTTTTCTTTTGATGTAACAAATAGAGAAATTGCCGATTTCTTTAATATTCAATATCAAACTACATTATTGATTTTTAAAGGCGATAATGAAGTTTATAGAAGTATTGGTGAAACTACAGAAGAATTAATCTATGAAGCTTTAAAAGCTTCGATCTAAACTAAGCACCTAGATTTATATTTTTAGCAACATTAAAATCTATTTCTTTTGGCTTTTTTAAATTTAAATTATTCATAATCTCAACGTACTCATCCACACTATTAACTTGTAATCTTGGGTTTTGTTTTTTTTCTTTTCCAATTGTGCTTACTTTTTCACCTTTGTAATCATGTGCAGGGTATAAGAGTGTATCTTCCGGAAGTTTCAAAAGTTTATTAAAAATTGAGTTATAGGCATCTGTAGCACTACCATTTTGAAAATCAGTTCTACCTGTTCCATTTATTAGTAAAGTATCACCAGAAAAAAGCTGCTTGTCCATCAAAAAACAATAACTATCAGAGGTATGTCCTGGAGTATACATAGCTCTTATTTTTAAATTATCCAAATTAATATATTCATCATCTTTCACTTTTATTTCAACAGATTCTGCTGGAGTGTGGTCACCCATTATCGTTGAGCATTTTGTAATATCTTTTAGTTTTGATGCTCCAGTTACATGGTCAGCATGGATATGTGTATCGATTACTTTAACTAATCTTAAATCTAATTGCTTTAATAATTCAATATATTGATTAACATTTTCAAGTACGGGATCAATAATTAGCGCTTCTCTACCTTCAGCTGAGGCAATTAAGTAAGTGTAAGTGCTAGATTTTTGATCAAATAATTGTTTAAAAATCATAAGTAAATATTATCATATAACTATGGAAACCACTACATTTGACTGGTCTTGTAATCATACGTGGAAACAGAGTGCTAAAAATACTGCTTGGTGTCTATTGGGTTGTGCGATTGGTGATTTTGGAACTATTCTTTTTTTCCAATTAACCGAAATCCCATTTCCAGTTTTAGCTATTATGATATTAGCAATAATTAATGGATTAATTACTAGCATAATTTTAGAGACTATTATTCTACTTCGTCAAAATTTAGATTTTAAAAAAGCTTTAAAAACAGCCTTGGGTATGAGTTTTATTTCTATGATAAGCATGGAAACAACAATGAATTTAACTGATTACCTCTTAACTGGTGGAGCGATGTTAACGTGGTGGGTTGTACCTTTAATGCTTATTGTTGGTTTTTTAACACCATGGCCATATAATTATTGGAGATTAAAAAAATATGGCATCAACTGTCATTAAAAATTGGGATAACAAAACTTGGCTGTCTTCAAAAAAATATATAGATTCATTTAATAAATTTTTAGTCAAAAATATTAATATTAATTCCAAATCTAAAGTTTTAGATATTGGATGTGGTAGAGGAAAAATTTTAGGATCTTTAAGTAAAAAATTAAATTTTGAAAATAAACCTTTAGGAATTGACATAATTAATCATCAAGATAGGGATAAAAGAATTGATTTTAAAAGAATTAACGCAATAGATTTTTCATTAAGAAATAAACAAAAATTTGATTTAATTTTGATAAAACAAACGATTCATTTGATGAAATTAAATGAGATTAAAAAAATGTTATATCTATTAAAAAAAAAATTAAGTCCAAATGGTAAAATTTTTATTTTTACCCTTGATGCAAGAAAGAATGAAATTCCAACTTTCAAAAAAAATGAATTATAGACTTGATAAATCTCTTAAAAGAGACATGAGAATACTAAAGATTATTACAAAATTATACCCCAAGAGGATTAAAAAAAAATTTGTTTACAATGTAGAAATAAAGAAAAAGAAATATTTAGAAATGATCAAAAATAGATATATTTCAACATTAATACCTTTATCTAAAAAACAACTTGTCCTAGGTATACAAGAAATAAATTCAAAATATAAAAATATTTTAAGATTTAAAGATAAATTAATTTGTATAATTTTATAAAATTCTTTTTAATAAATTTTCTTTAAATAATACTTTGTGAATTATTACAGCTGAAATATGCAATGTAATTAATCCTATCAATGTATAATTTCCGATAATATGAATTTCATAAAATATTTCTGCTAATTCAAAGTTATCTTTAATTTCAAGATTAAAAAATAGCATATCAAGCTCTTCTCCATTATATAGTTTCTTTAAAGCCCCTGAAGTTGTAATCGTTAAAATTGAAAGATATAAAAGTATGTGATTCAATTTTGCTATAAGTTTTTGTCCAATAAAAATACTATTTTGTAAACGTGGTGTGGGATTAAATATTTTATAAATTAGCCTTAATATAGTTAAATATAATATGCTTAATCCTAGAGTGACGTGAATATTTTCAACAGTTATTCTTTTTTCACTAAAATCCATATCAACTAGATAAAAACCCAAAGGTATTTGAATAATCAATACTGCGGCACTTAACCAATGAAATATTTTGGAAAAGACTCCATATTCTGTTAAGGTGTTAAGTAATTTCATATGGGATTAAAATATATCATTAATAGCTTTAAGTATATTTTCTTAATTTCAACTTTTGTTATTTTGTCGCTTCCTGCAAACTCTGAATTATCAGTAGAGGAAACAATTAAAGGGAGAAAAGCTTTATTTAGTAAGAATTATAGTACTGCAAAGAGAGTTCAAGCCTTGTCATCTAAAGGCGATTTTGAAAAAGCAAAAAAATTAATGTTGGAGATGAGTGAGAATTACAAAGTTTTGATTAATTATTTTCCAGATAATACTAAGGAAGGTTTTAAAACTGAGGCTTTGCCAATAATTTGGGAAAATAAAGATGAATTTAATGCCTTAATGACCAAATCATCCAATGACATGATCAAATTAGCATCTGTTATTGAAGACACTGAAAGTGTAGACGAAGTAAGGGAAGTTTTGACAAAAATGATGTGGGGAAACTGCAAATCTTGCCACTCTAAATTTAGGGCTCCTCACTAATTCTAATTATATTTGAAAAACTTAAAAGAGAGGTTCGCTCTTTTAGTTAAGTTACCAAAAGAGCTCCTCTATTCAGCCTCTTTGGCTATCAAATCCAAATGGATTTTAAGTTTTTTATTTATGTATATTTGAAATATAAAGCTACCCAGCTAAGTATCAGGTGGCATTAAATTCATTATAACAACCTCCTTAATTCAAAATAAAATTTAAGCAGGTTGTATTCAATATATTTTTTTAAATTTGGATAAAATATATTTCTTGAATACAACCTTCTTAAGTATTAGATTCCCGATATCAAAAAAGAACTTCATAAAATTAAGAATTTAAACTTTTAATAACTATTTCATAATTGAATATTCTGAAAATTTATATATTCTGTTTTTATGAAATATCTCAGTGGTTTAATAAGATTAATTGTAAGTCTTATTGGTTCTACAATAATTATTTATGCAATAAATTTTGTTGCTGGTTTTGCTGGCGCTGACTATTCGTTTACAAATGGAGAAGTATTTGTAATTTGGATTTTAATGGCAATATTAATTAATAATTGTTTTAAAAATTAAATTTTCTTTTTAAATGCTTAAGTTTACCCTCAGTGCTATCATAATCAATGTAACAACCTTGTAAAAAACGATTACCTTGATTAGCATCATATGACGTCCTGCCGTGTAAAAGTCTGTAATTATCCATCATTAACAAATCTCCAGGCATAAGTCTAAACTCAATTTTGTACTCATCAGAATTGTAAAGTTCAGAAATTTTATTTCTTGCAGAGTAATATAAGTCTAATTTTTCTTTTTCCATCAAAGGTACAAAATCTAATCTTGGGCTAAATCTTACTTGTTTAAAATTATTGTTTTCATCTAATTGGATCATTTCAGCCCAATCTTCTAAAACAACGTCTTTATCTATAAATTGATATCGAACCTTAATTTCAGTTAAAATTTTATAATAATTTGGGTGATCTTCTTTTAATTTTTCTGAAACCGTAAAACCATCTACTAGAGTTGAAAATCCTCCCTTAACATCATTTTCAATACAATGTAATAATTGAATACACGGAACAGGATTTCTGTAAGGATTATCTGTATGCGGAGCTAAAGATAAAGACGTGTATGCTAAATCATTTGGATTTGGTTTCGATTTAACATTGAAAAATTCACCGAAATTAGTCCTTCGAATACTACCAATTGAATTTGCAAAATTTGTTATAAAATTGTTTTTTGTTGGAACTTTTTTAAATATTATAAATCCATATTTATAAAAATTTATTAAAGCTTCATACATTATTTTTTGATCAAATATATCTGCTTCAAATTCATATTTATTAATATTTTTTAGTTTTGAGTCCCATTTTATTTTTTTTATTATTTTAACGTCATTTATATTTGAAAATTCATTTATAATATTCTGAACTGGTAATTTCGTCTTTACACCATCTGTGAATGAAACTTTTAAAAATCTCTCTGATAATTCAAGGTCTCTTATCTCTATATCTTTATTTAATTCTGTAGGATCAAATAATCTTTGTTTTGAACCTTCATCCACTAAGTTCTCACCAATTGCTCTTTCTCTTAACCAAAAAGGATGAATTTCTTTTTTTGACCCGTCATTTTCAAAAAAAACTTTGTTATCAGACAATTCAATTTTCATGATATTTTAGATGATTATTTAAAATTTTACTTTAATCAATAGTAATAAAACTGTATTAGTTAAACGTGGTTAAATTAAAATCTTCAGAGTACGCAAAATATTCAAAATTTTTAAGTATTTTAGCTAATAAACTTAATAAGTTTTATTTTTCAAAGTTAAACAAGCCTTTCAAAGTTTCTAATAAATCAAGAGGTAAAGGTTATGACCCTGTTACCAACATTGATAGAGCCTTTGAAAAATTTATAAGTAAAGAAATTAAAAAGAAATTTCCAAATCACCAAATAATAGGAGAAGAATTTAATTACAAAAAAAGTAATAGCGATTTTTCTTGGGTAATTGACCCAATAGATGGCACAAGATCATTTGTGATTGGAAACCCTACCTGGAGTAACTTAATTTCTTTGAATTTTAAAGGTTATCCTGTAATTGGCCTTGCAAATTTTCCTATGTTAAAAAAATTTTATTTTAACTCATCAAATAAAAAAGCTTTTTTAGTGGAAAATAATAAACGAAAAAAAATTAGTGTTAACAAAAAAGTCTCATTTTCTAACATAAAAATGTCAGCTGCTTTTTATGATAGGATATCTCTTAATCAACAAAAAAAAATTCCAAAAATTTTAAAACTTATGCAGTTTCCATGTGCAGATGCTCTTAGTTATGCACACCTTGCAGAGGGAAAAATTGATGTAGTAATCCAATGTGGAAATAAAATATGGGATATTCACCCCTTGATACCTATAATACAGGCAGCAGGTGGAATAGTTTCAAGGTGGAATAATGATACTCCAATTAAAGCAGGTAATATTTTAGTTACTACAAACAGGGGAGTGCACAATAAGATTATCAAAATCTTAAAACCACTTTCAAAATTATAAGATGAAATATAATTTTTTTTTAAAATTATTTTTTTTATTAATTTTTTCAAGTAGTGTATTTGCTCAAAAAATTGATTTATCTAATATAAATATTTCAGTAAGAGATTTTATATTGTTAAAATATGATTTATTTTTTTTAAAGAATAAACAAAGACTTGTCACGAACCAAGTTTTAAGACTTATGGTAGATTATCAATATGTTAATTTTGATTTAAAGGTTGATAATAGAAATAAATTTGTTCTTAGAATTACAGCTGTAATGAATAAAAAAAGGTATAAACAAAAAAGATATTATCCTAAAAATAGTGACTGTAATATAGTTAGGAATAAGCTCTTTATGAATAAGTATGGGTACACTTTTTGGAAAAGAAAACAAAGTTATGCTTTTGATGAAGATGATTTAAGAGATGTTATTTTAAATCAGATATATAAATCAGACAATTTGTCTGAAAAACAATTAAATCAATTAATAGATCAAACCACAATTGAAATAGAAATTATTCATCCAAAAATAGAAAAAAGTATAAAGTGTAAAGGAAAAATAACTCAGTTAATTTTAAATTAAAACTTTAGGATGTTTTACCCAAAGTATTTAACAGGACTACCCCTACAATAATAAGAGCAATCCCTATAACACCATAAAAGTTGGGCGTTTGATTATATTTAAAAACTCCAAAAAAAGTTACAGCAGTAATTGTTAAGCCTCCATAAGTTGCATAAGTAAAACCAACTGGAATAATGTTCATTGCTTTTGATAAACAAAAAATACATGCAACTATTGAAATTATACAAAAGATAGTTGGACCAATATTAGTAAAGCCGTTTGTAGACTTTAAAAAACCATTAGAAGTTATTCCAAGAATAATAGCTAAAAGAAGAAATATGTATCCTGATAAATTTGTCATAAATTTAACCTGTTTTACCAAGTAGGTTTACTATTAAAACACCAGAGATAATAAGAGTTAAACCAATTATAGTAAAAAAATCTGGCATTTGGTTAAATTTAAAAATTCCAACTATTGTTGTAGCTATTATACATAAACCAGCAAAAGATGCGTAAGTAATGCCAACTGGAATTGTTTTCATTACAATTGATAATGTAAACATACAGCCAACTATCATAACTGCTGTTAACAAGCTTGGTATCAATAATGTGAAACCATTTGCACCTTTAGCAAAACCATTAGCTGCAGTACCCAAAATAACTGCAATAATAAGAACAAAATAAGCAATTATATTACTCACAATTTTAAGAGTAATCTTATTTGGTAATTTTATCTACAAATTTTTTAATTGGGGGACCCAGGATAAGTGCTGCAATAATTGCAATTGGCAAACTAACTGTCCAAGCTTTTAAAAATCTATTAATATATTCACTATCCATACCTGTATTAATGTAAGTTATGATTAAAGTCATAAGCAAACTCATGCCAAAACCCATGATTAATATAAATATGAGATCAAAATATTTTTTTGGCAACATTATTTAGACATTGGTGTTGCGCCGGTTTCTAAACTAATAATTTTTCCGTCTTTGTATTTGTAAACTGCCATTACAGCTTCAATATTACCATCATTAAATGTTACAAAAGAATGGTGTACGCCCACTTCATCATTTTCATATATAACTCTTACTTTATCTTGATTTATATCACCGCTCATTGCCCATTTAATTACATCTGCTTTTCCTAGCGAATTTCCAGATTTATGCATTGTGAATTTAAAATCATCATGCAAAAGTTCATTCATCGTTGCTTCATCTTTCTTATCTATTGCATCATTATATCTTTTTAATATCGACATTTTATACTCCTTTAACTATTATTCCGTTACCAATTGAGTTTTTTAAACGGATTTGTTTAATTGGTTTGTATTCATCTGAGTTATACCAATCCAAAGCTTTTTCATAACTTGGAAATTTGATAACGACTGTTCTAGGATATGCCCAACTTCCTTCTAACACTTTAGTTTCACCACCTCTTACAATATATTCTCCACCAAATTTTTCAGCAATTGGTTTCACTTTTTCTACGTATTCTTTATATTCCTCCGGCTTTTTTACTTCTATGTTGAATATCGCAAATCCAGGCATTAAGTGTAAATTTTATCAGCTAAACCGTAGCATAAAATTGCACTCATAACTGTAAACACAAACGGTGCAATTACACCTTCATTTGTAGTTTTCTCGTTCACACCTGTTTTGTTTATTTTGATAGAATAAAAATTACATAAAAAAATACAAAGATTATTTATAAAAACTAAATTTAAGAATCCCCATGTATTTTCCAAACCTCCAGGTCTTATAAAACCTACATAGATTGACATTAAAAATACAGCAAGCATAAATGCTCCTGCCATTCTAATCATTATTGCGCCACTCGGATCGATACCAAATCTTTCCATGAAGCTTTTAGTGCCAAAAATAGTTTGAAATGCGTAAACACCAACTCCAATAAAATGAACTAAGTAAATTATTAAATAAAATATCCCATTAAATTTTTCTAACATTTTGTCTCCTTTATTTAATTAATATAAAGATTGCTTAATAAATCTTCCTCTTAAGCGTTATAGTCCATCACTTGGTCAGTACACTCAGTAAATTTATGAGGCTCAAAGAAATCATTCATTTGACCTAACTGATTATTAATATCTGCTTCACTGTTCGCTTTCCACCAGCAAAACATTTGCATTGTATCACCTGGAGTGTTCCAAGTCATTTGACATGCCGCTTTATCGCTTGTCATTGATTTAACAATATCTTCCATTTTCATTGAAGCTACTGTTTCACTAAATTTAGCTTTCATCTCTTTTGATTTGAAAGTGTGAGTTACCATATAGTTTTTCATTTTTTCCTTTCAATTATTTTGCTTTAGTTAAGTGATAAACTGAGTAACTATCTAATACTGCTGACATAATAGGTTTTGATACTTCAGTTCCTTCTATAAATTTATACAGAGCTGCTTCATCAGTACAAAAAATTTTAAACATAACAGTGCTTTTATCTGGTGTTACTGTTCCAATTGTTTTTTCCACTACTGCAACTTTTGCTCTTTCTGCCAAACCCTCAGGTGATTGCATAAAACCCATAAATTTTTCAAACATACCTTCTTTTAGTTTGGCAACTACTAACATTTCTTTTTCCATATCTATCTCCTTAATATAAAGTTTGAACCACTTTTTTAACTCTTTCGGCTCCATTTGGAACTAAAGCTTCAACAAACGTATGACATTTGTCAGTTTTAGCTTTGTCGTATTTGGAACCATAATGTTTATCTACTGCTTTGTTTACTCCTGCATCCCAATCTTTTTCTGGAATACCTATCTCAAGTGCATAGGTTTTTAAAACTTTCACAGTTGAAATTGATTTTTCTTTCATTCCATATTCAAATTTTTCTCCTGATGGAAGAAAGTAGTTAGCCATATAAATACCAATACAATCCCACGCTTTTGATTTATCTTTGTCACTCATTCCTGCATTAGCAGATGTAAAAATGAAAAAAGATAAAACTATAATAATTTTTTTCATAATTTCTCGACGTTAAATAATATTAATATGAAAATGTAACTTTTTTGTTACATGCCTGGTATGCGTTATTATAACCAGCTAGGAATGGGAAGGTTTTTTTCCTTTAAAAAAGATTTATTAAACATCTTTGAGTTGTATTTATCTGATCTATCACAGAGAATTGTTACAATTGTTTTTCCTGGACCCAACTCCTTTCCTAATCTAATTGCACCTGCAATGTTTACTCCACAACTAGTTCCTAAACTTAATCCCTCATTTTGTATTAAATCATAAAGTACAGGTAAAGATTCTTGATCACTGATTGAAAAAGCACCATCAATTTTAGCTTCAGCAAAGTTTTTAGTTATTCTGCTTGAACCAATGCCCTCAGTTATTGATCCACCCTCAGCTTTAAGTTCTCCATTCATAATATGATTATAGAGTGCAGAGCCTGTTGGATCTGATAAATAAATTTTTATATCTTTATTTTTTTCCTTTAGAAATTTACTAACACCACCGATGGTGCCCCCAGTTCCTGATGCACAGACAAAGCCATCTACTTTTCCATCTGTTTGATCCCAAATTTCTGGTCCTGTTGTTTCATAATGACCTTTTGCATTAGCAGTGTTATCAAATTGATTTGCCCAAACTACACCATTATTATTTGTACTTTTTAATTCTTCAGCAAGACGACCTGCAACTTTTACATAATTACCATCATCTTTGTATGGTTTGGGTGGTACTAGTCTAAGATCTGCACCAATATTTTTTAAAGTATCTTTTTTTTCTTGGGTTTGGTTATCATTCATTACAATAATTGTCTTATAACCTAAAGAATTTCCTAAAAGACATAAACCAATCCCAGTATTACCCGCAGTACCTTCAACAACAATTCCACCTTTTGAAATTAGTTTCTTTTCTTGTGCATCTTTTATTAGTGCTAGAGCAGCCCTGTCTTTGACTGATCCACCTGGATTTAAGTACTCTGCTTTACCATAAATATTACATCCAGTTATTTCAGAGGCTGCTTTTAATTTTATTAAAGGTGTATTACCAACTGACTCAATAAAGTTATGTTTAATTTGTGACATTAATCTTTATCTTTATCAGTAACAGCATAAGGTTGAAATCCTTTTGTAGCATCACCAACTCTTGTAGCTGGAATTCCTACCATTATTGATTTCTCTGGAACATTTTTTGTAACTACCGCATTAGCACCGATCAATGAATTTTTCCCAATTATTATTGGTCCTAAAATTTGAGCACCAGATCCAATAACAACATTATCTTCTAAAGTTGGATGTCTTTTAGTATTTCTTTGATCATTTGTGTTTATACTTGGCGCGATCCCTCCTAAAGTTACATTATGATAAATAGTAACATTATTTCCTATCTCGGATGTCTCACCGATAACTACTCCCATACCATGATCAATAAATAAATTTTTTCCAATTTTTGCTTTTGGATGAATCTCTATTCCTGTTAAGAATCTTGAAAATTGAGATATGATTCTTGCGATTAAATCAAATTTGGCTATCGCAAAAAAGTTTGCAATTTTATGAAAAAAAATAGCTTTTACTCCTGGATAGGTAAGAACTAAACTCACTTTTGATTTTGCCGCAGGGTCTCTGTCTATTATAGATTGTAAAAAGTCATTCATTGTTATTTGCCAACTTGATTTAAAATTTAATGCTTATATAGTTATTCTGTTAAGTATTTAAAGGAGAAATTATGTACAAAAACACAAACTGCTTTCATTTAGCAATACCATGCGGTGATTTAGAGACAGCAAAAAAATTTTATAGCGAAACATTAGGGTGCAGACTAGACAATTCAGCGCAAGAGTGGGCTGATGTTGATTTTTGGGGGAATGAACTAACACTTCATGCAAGTGAACATAAACTTGATAATGAAAGACACGATGTTGATATGGGTAATGTTTCAGTACCTCATTTTGGTGTTCATTTATCTAGAAAAGATTTTGATACTTTAAAACAAAGATTGAAAGACAAAGGTGCAAAATACTATGATGAACCTTATCTAAGATTTAAGGGTACAAAGTATGAGCAAGAAACATTCTTTGTTAAGGATCCAAACGAAAATATTTTAGAAATTAAGACATTAACTGCAAATCCTGAATAATCTTAATTAAATTATTCTTTCTTATGTATTAATGAGAAATCGAAGGAGTCTATTAAAAATTATTAGTTTATCTTGTTTGTCATGGATTTTATATCCATATAACTTTGTACTTTCAGAGACCAAAAAATAATAAATCAGAATCTTACCAGTAAACAAAAAGAAATTATGTTTAATGAAGGTACTGAAAGACCGTTTACTAGCGAATTATTAACAGAAAAAAGAAAAGGCTTTTATCATTGTGCGAATTGTGGAAATAAATTATTTTCCTCTGAGGCCAAATTCGATAGCGGCACTGGTTGGCCGTCATTTAGTGAAGC
This sequence comes from uncultured Pelagibacteraceae bacterium, assembly GCA_902558225.1. Classification (GTDB taxonomy): domain Bacteria; phylum Pseudomonadota; class Alphaproteobacteria; order Pelagibacterales; family Pelagibacteraceae; genus Pelagibacter. Next base: position 54,438 of record CACEDG010000003.1, read on the forward strand.
TCTACCTGGGGCTTTTAAAACAAAAGTAGATTATTCATTTGGAATGAAAAGGATAGAATATCATTGTGCAAAGTGTGGAGTCCATCATGGACACGTTTTTGATGATGGTCCAAGCTCTACTGGTAAAAGATTTTGTAATAATGGGCTATGTCTATTATTTATTCCTGAAACTTGATAATTATTTTTATTTTCTAAAGATTTAAAGTAAGTTCAGTAAATTTAAATATCACGTTATGGAATTTGCTTTATTAGGTTTTCTTACAGGGTTAAGTCTTATATTAGCTATTGGTGCTCAAAATATTTTTGTAATAGAACAAGGTTTAAAAAAACAACATGTCTTTTTGGTTTGTTTAATTTGTTCTATATCTGATTTTATTTTAATATTTTTAGGAATATTTCTTTTTCATTATTTTATACAATACTTTAATCCAACAATAGAGTTAATCTTTAATATTTTATTAATTATTTTTTTAATTTATTTTATATATTCAAAACTAAAGTCCTTTAATTCAATAGTAAGTTTTGATGACAGAGTGCCAAATGATTCAAAAATAAATATATTAGTAAAAACACTTGGTTTCACCTATTTAAACCCACATGTTTATTCTGACACTGTATTTTTTTTAGGAAATTTTTCTAAAAGTTTTATTTTAGATCAAAAAATATTATTTGGAGCAGGAGCTTCAATAGCATCATTTCTATTCTTTTTTGTTATTGGTTATCTATCTAAATATTTATCTCAATATGCTCAGAGTTTAAAAGTCTGGAAAGTAATAAACATTCTTATTATTAGTTTTATGTGTCTACTTACAATTTTTGTTATAATGGAAACTATTAATTAGAATATCCATATTTTTTTAGTCTTACATCTCCAGTTCTAGCATGGGCTTCCATTCCTTCATATCTAGATATTCTTGCAGCAGCAGCACCAACTAGTTCTGTAGATTCTTTGGTCATTCTTTGAAAACTTAAAGTTTTAATAAACTTACCAACAAATAAACCTCCGGTATATCTACCAGCTCCTTTAGTTGGTAAAATGTGGTTTGTGCCTGAACATTTATCTCCGTAAGCAACAGTAGTTTCCTCACCGACAAATAGTGATCCGTAATTTGTTAATCGTTCGTGGAACCATTTTAAATTTTCTGTTTGAACTTCTAAATGCTCTGGAGCGTATTCATCACTAATTTTTACGATCTCTTCATCTGTGTCACAAAGAATAACCTCACCGTAATCTCTCCAAGCCGCCTCCGCACTAGTTCTTGGAATCTCTGGTAACTCTGCAATTAACTCTGGAACTCTTTTCATAACTTTTTCAGCTAATTCTTTACTAGTTGTATACAGCCAACATGGAGAATTATAACCATGTTCAGCTTGACCTACCAAATCAACAGCAACTATTTCTGGATCAGCTTTTGCATCAGCAATAATTCCAATTTCAGTTGGACCTGCAAACAAATCAATACCTACTTTGCCATATAAAATTCTTTTTGCTTCAGCAACAAACTGGTTTCCTGGACCAACAATTATATCTGCTGGAGGGTTTTTAAATAATCCATTAGTCATTGCAGCAATCGCAGGAACACCACCTAGGTTTAAAATTACATCTGCACCACAAAGATCAGCAGTGTAAACAATAGTAGGGTGGGCACCAATACCTTCTTTTGGTGGACTACAAGCAATAATATTTTTAACACCAGCAACTTTGGCTGTCGTAACACTCATTACAGCAGAGGCGATATGAGCATATCTCCCTCCAGGTATGTAGCACCCTGCAGTATTGACGGGAACTAATTTTTGACCTGCATACAAACCATCGGATAATTCCACTTCAAAGTCTTGTCCGTAATTTTTAAGTTGAGCTTCAGCAAATTTTCTTACTCGATCAAATGAAAACTGAATATCGTCTTTAGTTTTTTGATCTAAAGTTTTTTTAATTTCTTCAATTCTCTCTTTTGAAATAATGATTTCACCATCATATTTGTCAAACTTCTTTGTTAAATCAACACAACCCTGTTCTTTTGTGCTCTCAATATCTTTTAATAAATCTTGAACGATTCCTGTTGTTTTATTGTCGTCTGTTGACGATGTTTTTGGAGATTTTTTTAAATACGTGATTGCCATATTATTTGTTTGTTATTGTTGAATTATTTAAGACAATTTCAATTTTATTGCAATCAAACAATTAATCTAAAGCTACAACGGCAGCTGCAATTGATGCCAATCTTGCCGGTGCATCATCAGATCTGCTGGTAATTACAACTGGAACTTTTCCACCAACAACAACTCCAGCAGCACATGCTCCACAAAAATAAATAAGCATCTTAACCAATCCATTTCCTGTTTCTACACTTGGTACTAATAGAACGTCAGCCATGCCCGCGACCTCATTTTTAATTCCCTTAATAGATGCTGATTTTTTGGAGATACTATTGTCGAATGCTAGTGGGCCAAAAACATCAGCATTAAGATTTTCTTTCTTAGCAAGTTTTGTTATTTCGTCTGCATCTAAAGAACTTGGCACACTATCCAACACCTCCTCAGTAGCAGACAATATTGCAATCTTTGGTCTTTCAATTCCAATTCTATTAGAAAAATTAATAACATTTTTAAGTATATGCATTTTTGTTTTTACATTGGGTAATACATTTAATGCTCCATCAGTTATTATGAGTGGTTTATCCTCTTTATCTAACGTCATGTGCCAAATGTGACTTAATCTAGTTTTTCCTAATAAATGATATTCTCTTTTAAGGACTTCTTTCATTAAAACGTCAGTATGAATATGCCCTTTTACGATAATTCTAATTTTTTTATCACTTGCAAGTTTTGCAGCAATAGCAGCAGTATTATTTTCTATTGGCTCATGAATAATTTCATATTTTGAAATATCCCACTTAAGATCTTGTGCACATTTTACTATTTCACTCTTATCTCCTATAAAAATTGGTTCAATCAAATTTTCGTTTACAGCATCTTGAACGGAAAGCATTGGTAAAGGTTTCCCTGCATTAACTATACCTGCTTTTACACCTTTTTTTTTATGTGCAGCGTTTAAAAGATTATTAGGACAAACAATTTCTTTATTTGAAAGCATATTTAATTTTTTAAATTTTCTAAATCTCTTTTGGTTATTTCAGAAATTTTTATCTCTTTTTTTGAATTTAATTTAAATCTTTGATATTTATTTTGACCAGGATACATAATTTCTTTTATTCCTTTTATTTTTGGTAATCGTTTAACTTTCTTAATATTATCTTTTATTCTTTTATTGAAATCTTTTACAAATAAATTTGTTTTAAATGTGATAAACAGGTGTCCAATATTTTGTGGGCCAGTAAAATCATCAAAAGGATCTTTTACTCTTCCTGCATGATTACCGCCTGTTAAAACACCACTTAATATATCTACCATCCAAGCTAAACCGGAACCCCTAAAACTTGCAATGGGTAATTGAACACCTTTTAAAGCCTTTTTGGCATTTGTTGTTGGTTTACCAAATCGATCTAAAGCAACTCCATCTGGTATCTTTTTATTATTTCTTGCAGCAACTCTAATCTTACCTCTATTTATCATTGATATCGAAGTGTCCAAAATAAAAGGGATTTTTGAGCTGGTGGGTGTTCCAAAACAAATTGGGTTCGTGCCAAACAAACTTTTTAATGCACCATGGGGAGCAATAGCAGGGGGTGCATTTGTATAAATCATTGTAATCAAATTTTTTTTTACAGCTTGCTCAGCGTAATAACCTGATAAGCCATAATGACCACTATTTTTAACAGCCACCAAACCGATACCAGTCTTTTTTGCATTTTGAATTGCTTTTTTAATTGCAACGTCTGCAGCAACAAAACCAATACTATCGTCAGCATCTATATGAGAGATTGATTGAGATATTTTTTTTATCTTTATTTTAGGTTTAGGATTAATTAATTTTTTAGAAATTCGATCACAATACATTTTCAATCGTGATAACCCATGACCATATGCACCAACTAATTCTGCATTTATTAGTGCATTAGCAGATATTAAAGAATGTTTATTACTCAAGCCAAATTTTTGAAAAATATTGATTATCTCTTTTTTTAATTTTTCAGTTCTCAATTTAACCTTTCCCACGCCAAGGTATTGTTTTATCAATTATTTTTCTTAAAGTTATGTCAAACAAAAGACCAAGCATACCCATTATGAATATCGTGATCCAAATAACTTCATATTGAAAATATTTTTTTGCTACATTCTCAACAAAACCAATACCCGTAGTTCCTGCTAAGAACTCTGCAGCTACTAAAGTTCCCCAGCACATACCAACAGCAACTCTTATTCCAGTTAATATCTCTGGAAGAGAGTTGGGAAAAATGACGTATCTTAATATTTGTTTTTTTGAAGCGCCTAAAGAGTGAGCTGCATGAATTTTTGATAATTGAGTTCCTGATGCCCCAGCTCTTGCCGAAATAATCATAATAGATAATGAAACCATAAATAATAAGAAAACTTTACCCGTATTATCAATTCCTAAAACGGAAATAATAAGAGGAGCCCAAGCTAAAGGAGGAACTGGTCTGTAAAGTTCAATTAATGGATCAAAAAAACCTTTAGCAAATCTATTTAAACCCATGAATAAACCTAGGGGGACGCCAATAAGTATTCCAAAAACCAATCCTAAAAATACTCTCAAAAAAGAATCCCAAATATGACCATAAGGTACAGGCACTTTAAATAACTCAAAGTCGCCAGTGACAACTTTAAGTACGTAGCCCTTAAAGTTTTGTTTCACTATTCCTTCTTTAGTATGAACTGGGTAATCACCTGGAAGGATATCAGCTATCCAATCTGGTAAAAGAAAACCAATCATCTTACTTACATCAACCATATCTATCCATAAAAGAGGAATGTCTTTGTAGCCTACACTGGGTTTCAACATAAGTACGAACTTGTTAAAAGTATCTGAAGGTTTTGGAAGCCATCGACCTGAGCCTTGCTCAGAACAACTTGGACCACTTGCAACAATTGTTCCTGCTGGAAATAAAAAAATATCAATGAACCTTAAACCACCCTGAGCTTCCTTTTGTGCAACATCAAATTTAATAATTGCATTTTGCATTTTATCTAATGCTTTAGGGGGGTATATGCTGGCAAATTCTATTCTTCTTGCAATCTTAACAATATTTTTTGCATAATTTGAAGATAGGTCTTCACTATCTAAATCTTTTCTATAAGATTTAATTTCATCTTTAAGCTCTTTAATATGATTTTTGAATTCTGGATTATGATTTCTTAATTTAAAAAATTCATCGCTTATCAAATTTAATTCTTTAGCAGCTGTATGAAATTTTAAACCTCTATCTGTTGCAGGAATTAATGGCACCTCTATTGTATTTTCTATAGATCCAGTTCCTGCACTTACTTTAACTATACCCCATCCACCTTCCTCACCTACAGCTCTTTGTCTTTCACTATATTGTTGTTCCGTTTCAAAAGGATAATCAGGTTTCTTAAAATTCTCAGTTAAAAGATTTATCTTACCGGTGATATCATCAATTTTTTGTTTTGTTTCAATTTCAAGTAAGTCTTCATTAGTTAGTAAAGGAATTAATTGGCTAGTTTTATTTACATAGCTAGCAAGGATTGTTTTTTGTTGACCATTTAATTCATCAGAAGTTTGTATTTCTTCCAGGATTTGTTGAAGATTTTTATTCTCTTTTTTTATTTGAGAAGTGCTTTTAAATTCTCTTTCTTCAATTGGAAATTGATATTTTAAACCTAATAACGAGTCATTAACTTTAGCTACTTGGCAAAGTTCATTAGCAGATTTTGGATAAAATCCCTTTGCGATATCCCATGAATAATAAAGCCATACTAAAAGAAGAAAACTACTTCCAACTATGATCCAATGCGTACCGCCTTTTGCTCTTTCAGGATTTCCAAAAACTGCATCAACTTTTTCAGTTCTTATTAATCGTCTCCCATAAAGAATACATCCAATAACAGCAAAAAAAATTAAAAAAGTTACTATTTGAGTTAACATCTAATTTTCTTTCCCCATTATTTCTTCTTCCATATTCCAAATCATTTCTAAAATTTCTTCTCGTTTTGCAGAAAAATCTTTATTTTTTTTTATTTCTCTTAAATCCTCCTTCAAGCCCATTGACGCAAAGGGAAGATTATATTCTTTATGTATTCGTCCTGGCCTTGGAGCCATTACATATAATCTTTCACCAAGTAATAAAGCTTCTTCAACAGAGTGAGTAATTAGTATGATTGTTTTTCCGGTTTCTTTCCAAATTTTAAGAACTAACGATTGCATTTTTTCTCTGGTTAATGCATCAAGTGCCCCCAATGGTTCATCCATAAGAATTAAATCTGGATCATTTATCAAACATCTAGCAAGCGCAACTCTCTGCTGCATTCCTCCTGATAATTGATATGTTGGGGTATTTCCAAATCCTTTAAGCCCAACTATTTCTAACCATTCATCAACTTTATTTTGTGTTTTGATTGGATCCTCATTTTTCATTCTTAGTCCAAAGTTCACATTTTCGGCGACTGTTAACCACTCAAACAAAGCACCTTGTTGAAAGACCATTCCTCTTTCAACTCCAGGGCCATCTATTTCTTTATTATTTAAAGTTATAACTCCTGAAGTTGGTCTGATAAATCCTGCTGTTATATTTAGTAAAGTTGTTTTTCCGCACCCAGAAGGACCTAATACGGTAAGGAGCTCTCCTTTTTTAAGAGTAAAATTTAAATCTTTCAATGCATGAACTGTTTCTCCTTTAGGAGTTTTAAAAATCATATTTAGGTTTTGAGAAACTAAATCACTCATAAAAGACTTTATATTAGAATTTCTTATAAAAAAATAGGCACCAATTTATACAAATTGGCGCCTATTTAAATTTTATCTACCTTTAGATTATAAAGGTAAGAAACTTGTGTCTACGTTTCCTCTTGGTGTTCCCATTCCTTTTAAGAATGCATCAAGATTTCCGCTTTCCATTGACTCTTTTGTTTCTTCTGGAGTAAGGAATTTAAATCCACTTAAAGTTTCTTTCATGTCTGCAACTTTCATTTCAGAAGCTTTTGACATAGAGTTCATATCACTTTTTCCAGCTCTATATCTAGCATTTGCTTCATGAGTTACTTCGATAAAAGTTCTTAGCATTCCAGGATTTTCCTTCATAAACTTTGTGGTTACAGAAGTAATATCTATTCCTAAAATACCAGCGTCTCTAGCTTCTTGAACTGTAAGCAATCTAGATCCAACAGCAGTTGCAGCTTTAATAGAGTTACCACCAAATAAACATGCCATCACAACATCACCACTTACTAAAGCAGCAGCTCCTTCTTCAGGATCCATTTGAATAATATCCATCTTTTTTCTATCAGCTCCAACAACCTTCATACTTTCATCAAAAACATACTCTGCCATTGTTCCAAGCGGAACAGCAACTTTTTTACCTTCTAACTCAGTAGCATTTGCCTTTGTAATACCAGATGCATTAGATGTTACACATGTTGTACCACCCATTCCGTATTCCATTGCAATATCAACAAGTTTGATAGGTGCTTTAGATTTTACAGCATTTATGAAAGGAACTAAACCTTGAGAGTATGAGATATCAATATCTCCAGCCAGCATAGCATCAGTCATTGCTCCACCATTTGTGAAGTTTGTCCACTTCACTGGAACTCCTAGAGCTTTAGCAAAGTTTTTTTTCATCATGTCCTCAAGATTAGGACTTGGCCATTCCAAAAAGTAAGCAACTCTTACTTCATTCGCAGCAGAATTAGCAACTGAGATTGATAGATTTAGAGCTACAAAACATCCAAGAATAAAACTAATTATTTTTTTCATTTAATCCTCTTAGTTGATTATTTATATGTGCTAAGTTTAAAATTAAATTGGTGGATAAGTAAAACAAAAAAGTGTCTAATTTGAATACAACTTTTAGTTGCGTCAATTATTTTGGTGGTTTATTAAGCTTAAGTAGTCTAAAGAATCTATAAAGCAATAAAATTAAAAACTAATTTACATATGAGCTCAGAAAAAAGAACATCAGTACCTAATTCACTTAATGAACATTGGATGCCATTTACATCTAATAAGGATTTTAAAGAAAATCCAAAGTTGATCGTTGAGGCTAAAGGTGTTTATTTAAAAAACCATCATGGTAAAACACAAATTGACGCGAGCTCTGGATTATTTTGTAATCCATTAGGACATGGCAGAAAAGAAATTATCGAAGCAATCACAAACCAATTAAATACCCTAGATTATTGCCAGCCTTTCCAACAAGGGTTTGGTGGATCATTTGAATTAGCAACAAGAATTTCAAAACACACACCAGGAAACTTGAATAAAATTTTTTATACTATATGTGGATCGACTGCGGTAGAGACTGCAATTAAAATTAGCATTGCTTACCATAAAGCAAGAGGAGAAGGTCAAAGATTTAGATTTGTTGGACGAGAGCGTGCTTACCATGGAATGAATATTGGAGCAACATCAGTAGGTGGTATGATCAATAACGTTAAAGCATATGCAAGTGTATTGATGCCAGGTGTTGTTCACATGAGACATACACATCTAGATGAGCATAAATTTATTTCAGGTCAACCTGAAACAGGTGCTGAGATTGCTAATGACTTAGAGAGAATTTGTACTAATTTCGGTTCTGAAAATATTGCAGCATGTATTGTTGAGCCTATTGCTGGCTCTACAGGTACTTTAGTCCCTCCAGTTGGATATTTGCAAAGACTTAGAGAACTATGTGACAAACATAAAATACTTTTGATTTTTGATGAAGTTATTACTGGTTGGGGAAGAACTGGTTCAGCTTTTGGAGCTCAAGAATTTGGTGTAACACCTGATATTATGACAATGGCAAAAGCAACAACGAATGGAATAGTTCCTTTTGGTGTAGTTGCCTGCAAAGAAGAAATTTATGATGCTGTAATGGATAATACTCCAAAAGGTGCAATAGAACTATTTCATGGCTATACATATTCTGGGATTCCAGTTTCAGTAGCTGCAGCATTGGCTGTTCAAGATATTTTTGAAAAAGAAGACATTTTTAATCGAGCAAAAGAGCTTGCTCCTTATTTCCAAGAAGGTCTATTTTCTCTTAAAGATATTGACGTTGTAGATAATATTAGAGGTTATGGAATGATGGGTGGGATAGATATTAAAACTGATGGAAGACCCGGTAAAGCAGGTTTAGCTACTTTCAAACATTGCTATGATGCAGGGGTAAATTTCAAAGCTACTGGTGATTGCTTAATTATAGCACCAATGTTTATTTGTGAAAAAAAACATATTGATGAAATCATAGAAAAATTAAGAACTGGAATTACTAATTACGCAAAGAGTAAAAAGAATTAAATTTCGTTAATGAGAATTGGCGTTCCTAAAGAAATAAAACCTCAAGAAAATAGAATTGGCCTGACACCGGATAGTGTAAAAACTCTCGTTTCAGAGGGTCATGAAGTTTTAGTTGAAAATAATGGAGGTTTTGAGGCAGGTTTTGACAATGATCAGTATAAAAATGCTGGTGCAAAAATTATAGAAAAAGCTGCTGACATTTTTAATGATGCTGAGATAATTGTTAAAGTTAAAGAGCCTCAAAAAGTTGAGGTTGAAATGATTAGGGAAAATCAAATTGTTTATACCTATTTACATCTAGCTGCTGCAAAAGAATTAACTGAGGGTTTGGTCAAATCAAAAAGTATTAATATTGCTTACGAAACCATTACAGATGACAATGGACGACTTCCTTTACTTGCACCTATGAGTGCTGTAGCTGGACGTATGTCAGTTCAAGCAGGAGCACATTGTTTAGAAAAAAACCAAAAAGGTAGAGGGGTATTATTAGGAGGAGCTCCAGGAGGAGAACCTGCAAATGTATTAATTTTAGGTGGGGGTGTTGTAGGTGAAAATGCTGCGACTATTGCAACTGGTATGAAGGCAAAAGTTCATGTTGTTGATAAATCAGAAGCAAGATTAAAACAATTAGTTGATATGTTTGGAGATAAAATTATTCCAGAACAAAGTGATAAAATAGACTTAAAAAAGTTAGTGGCTGATGCAGATTTAATTGTGGGTGGAGTTTTAATTCCTGGCGCAGAGGCACCAAAGTTGGTTACTAAAGATATGCTTAAATTAATGAAAAGAGGCTCTGTAATTGTTGATGTTGCAATCGATCAAGGCGGATGCGTAGAAACAAGTAAACCAACAACTTTTAACGATCCAACTTTTATAGTTGATAATGTCGTTCATTATTGTGTAGCCAATATGCCAGGTGGAGTTCCCAGAACCTCAACTATAGCATTAAATAAAGCAACACTTCCTTATTTGATAAAATTAGCAAACAAAGGTTATCAAAAAGCTCTTGGTGAAGACAAAAACTTTCTAGCAGGATTAAACGTTTACAAAGGTCATGTGACTTATAAAGCGGTTGCAGATGTTTTTGGACATGAATATGTTAACCCAGGTGATGCAATCAGTAATTAATTAAATGGAAAAAAAACTTCCGAGTAGCACTAAAGTTGTTGTGATAGGAGGTGGGGTAGTAGGCTGCTCTGTTGCTTATCATTTAGCTAAATTTGGTTGGAAAGACACTATTCTTCTAGAAAGAGATCAATTAACGTCAGGAACAACTTGGCATGCAGCAGGGTTAGTAAGTCAATTAGGTCCAACGGCAGCGGTTACCAAAATTAGAAAATATACCTTAGATTTGTATAAAGAACTTGAAAAGAAAGTTGATCATTCCGCTGGGTTAAGATTGAATGGAGCTCTCTCTATCGCTCAACACAAAGGAAGATGGCAAGAACTTCAAAGACAAGCTACTACAGCTCAACTTTATGATGTTGATGTAAGAATTTTAGATAAAGATCAAATTAAAAAAAATTATCCAATTATCAATACAGACGAAGTTATAGGAGGAATTTTAATGCCAGGTGATGGTGCTGCTGATCCTTCAGGCGTTACTCATATGCTAGCAAAAGCTGCAAGGTTAGAAGGTGCACAAATTTTTGAAAAATCTCCTGTTGATGAAATTTTGACAAAAGATGGAAAAATTTCTGGAGTAAAAGTTAAAGGTCAAAAAATTGAATGCGAATATATTGTTTTAGCCTCAGGGATGTGGTCAAGACAAATAGGAGAAAAAGCTGGTGTCAGTATTCCGCTATATCCTGCAGAACATTTCTATATAATTACTGAACCAATAGAAAATTTATCAAAAACACTACCAGTTATAAGAGATTTTGATAATCGAACTTACATAAAAGAAGATGCAGGAAAAATTCTTGTTGGAATTTTTGAGGGAAATTCAATACCAGCTTGGAGCAAAACTAATAAAGTGCCAGAGGATTTTTCATTTGGCGAGTTTCAAGAAAATTTTGAACATTTTGAACCATATTTAGCCTCAGCAATTAAAAGATTTCCAATTTTAGAAACTGCAGGAATTAGAAAATTCTTTTCGGGGCCTGAGTCTTTTACACCTGATACGAATACTTTATTAGGTGAAGTGCCAGAGATTAAAAATTTTTTTGTTAGTTGTGGTTTAAACAGTATTGGAATTGGAAGTGGAGGTGGTGTTGGCAAGGTTACTGCTGAATGGTTAATTAATGGTCACATTAATGAGGATATCTTCAGTTATGATATTAAACGATTTCAAAAATTTCACTCAGAAATTGGATTTATAAAAAATAGAATAACAGAAACGCTTGGAGATTTATATGGAATGCATTGGCCATTTAAACAACATAAAACTTCTAGAAATATTAAAAAATTGCCACATCATGAAAATTTGAAAAGCTTTGGAGCCTGTTTTGGTGTTTCAGGTGGATATGAAAGACCAATGTGGTTTTCTTTAGACGGAGAAAAATCAGAATATGAATATAGTTATAATTATCAAAATTGGTATCCATCTGCTGAGTACGAAACTAATAACACAATTAAAAATGTTGGTCTTTTTGATTTATCACCATTTTCAAAATTTGAAATTAAATCAGAAAAGGCTCATCAAGAACTTCAAAAAATTTGTACCGCTAATATTAAAAATGAAATTGGGAAATGTACTTATACACATATGTTAAATATAGATGGAGGAATTGAAACAGATCTAACTGTAATTTGTTTAGATAAAGATTATTTTAGAATTATAAGTTCTGCTGCAACAAGAGAAAGAGATAAATTTCATATTCGAAAATATCTATCTAGAGAAATTGAATTAAAAGATGTTACGGATAATTTTTGTGTTTTTGGAGTGTTTGGTCCAAAAAGCAGAGATTTGTTAGAAAGTTTAAGCACTGAAGATTTTAAAAATGAAAATTTTAAGTTTGGAACTGCAAAAAATATAATAATAGATGGAATAAAAATTTGGGCACAAAGACTTTCATATGTGGGAGAGCTTGGTTTTGAATTATATGTTGAGTCTCAAGACGCCAAAAAAATTTATGAATTGATTATTAATAAAGGAAAAGATTATAACCTTTCTAATTGTGGTATGCATGCGATGGATATTATGAGAATGGAAAGTGGCTTTTTGCATTGGGGACATGACATTTCACCTGAAGAAAATCAATATCAAGCAGGATTATCTTTCACAATAAGTAATAAAAAAGACATAGATTTTGTTGGGAAAAAAGCTTTAGATAAAATAAGACAAACAAAAATTAAAAGTAGATTTGCAATGTTTACATTAAAAAATAGTAAACCAGGGGAGCCATTATTGCTTCATGATGAACCAATTTATTTAGATGATAAAATTATAGGAAGAACAACCTCAGGAAATTATTCTTTTAATTTTAAGAAAAATCTAGCATTTGGCTATATCAAAACTGACTTAACCAACGATGAACTAGTAAAAAAAAATATCTTCATCGAGGTAGAGAAAATAAAACATAAAGCAGAGATACTTTTAAAACCCTTAAAACAGTCAAATTTTAAGATTAATTAAGGATGTATTTAAAACACATAGTAAAATATTACAAAGATTTAATCAGACTTAAGTTTAATTCAGATGGTAATTCTAGATTTGGCGAACAAATTTTACAGAATATAAAAAGAGGAATTTATGTTGATATAGGATGTTATCATCCAGTCAAAGAATCACATACAGCAATATTATATAAAAATGGTTGGTCTGGTGTAAATCTAGATATTTCTAAAGATACTATAGAAATGTTTAATATTTTTAGACCCAGGGATACAAATTTAAACATTGGTTTATCTACTAAAAATGGTTTTCAGGACGCTTATTTTGAGAGAAATATTTCAACAGTCTCTAGTTTAGACAAAGATTATTTAAAAAAAATTGGAAGAAAAAACAAAATTATAAAGTCAATTCCTGTAATAACTTTATCTAAACTCAGAGAAGAGTATGAACTAAAAAATATTGATTTTTTAAAAATTGATTGCGAAAACATTGATGAGTCAATTATTATGCAGACAGATTTATCTGTTTTGGATTGCAATTTCTTAAGTGTAGAATTGTTGCCTCAAACACAGTTTGGGTGGGAAAATTACAGATTACCAGAAAAAAATATCGATGAATATTGTAAGGATTATTTTTTAAAGTCAAAAATGTTCAAAAAATTAAGCTCAAAATTTAGATTTTTTTCAAACTATGAGTATAGTTTTTTATTAAAAAAAATTAATTAGTAGTTTTTCTTAAAATATAAATAAAAATAAATCCTGTTATATACATTATTAATGCATATGCAGCTGTTGGGGTTATGTAAACTATATCTGTTCCGAATATTTGTGTAGAAACAAATATTGCTAAAGTACCATTTTGTAATCCACATTCTAAAGCAATACATTTTTGTTGTTTTATTCCTGAGGCAAAAGTTTTACCAAGATAATAAGCCACAATCATCATTGTTATATTTAGAATAAAAGTAATGAAACCTGCTTGCATTAGAAAATCTATAAAATTTTCTCTTTCTTCATAAAATGCAGCTATAAAAAAAATAACAAATAATATTATGTTGAGTTTTTCAAATATTTGAATTTTCGAATTTACAAAATTTTCAGCAAATTTTCTTATAATCATCCCTAAGATTACCGGAACAGTTACAACCAAAAACATTTTTAGCGCTATAGCAGTCATTGAAATATTTTGAGAAATATCAGTAATTCCAAATAAATCAGCAGATGTAAAAATTATAAGAGGAACGGTAATAATAGAAATTAAACTGATTACAGCTGTTAAAGAAATAGATAAAGCAACATCTCCATTAGCAAATTTTGTTAATATATTAGATGTAACTCCACCAGGTGCAGCAGCGATAATCATAACTCCAATTGCTATTTCAGGTGGTACTTTTAAAATAATAATTAATAGGTAAGCAACTAATGGAAGAATAATTAATTGAGAAAAAAAACCTACAAAAAAATCCTTTGGAGTTTTTAATATTCTCGTAAAATCGTCAATCTTTAATCCCAAACCTAAACCCAACATTATTAATGCGAGTATGATAGGTGCTATTTTTGCTACTATCTCCATGACCGCTCTGTGTAATAGTAATGTATCCGTAATTTATTTAAGATTTATGAGATTATATTTATTAAAGATTTATGAAATTACAAGAAGATTTAAAACTTTACGGATGAATTTGGCTTTATTTTTAAAAGCTTCAGCCTGATAAGGTAAAATTTTCTTAAAATTAAGTGTTGATAAAACATATTGTTTTTTTTCATTCATTTTTACTAAGTCATGTTTTATCAAATATTTACATTTTCTAATAATTGTTGCCCTTGGTATATGAGTCATATCAGAAATAGACATAGCACTAATACCTGAGGATGAACCAACATTTTCTATTAAAGTATTACTAGTAGTCAAATAATCAAGTGGCGTTGATTTAGACTTAGTCTCTAATTGTTTCGAAACATTCAAAACTTGATTCATGCAAATAGTTCCCCAAATATGAAACGTAGTTAAATCTTGCATAAATTTTTGATATCCAATAATCAAAGGGATTTGCATTCTATAGAACCACCTCCAACATAATGTAAATCTTTTTTTAATTATATCTTCAATCGTTTTTTGATCTAATTTTTTAACATAAATTTTATCTTTGTTTAGAGCATAAGAAACTAAAAGAATATATTTTGACGAAAATTTTATTTGATTTTGTGGTTTAACAAAACCGAAAGCCTTTCGATCAATTATAATTTTTTTTTTACTTCGATTAATTACACCTTCCTTTTCAAGCTCTAGAACTTTTCGTCTAACCGTTTCTTTTGGTAAATCTAATTTTTCACAGAGCTCAGTAATACTAAATTTATCAATTTGCAGATAGGATTTTGAATAGTAATCATCATAAGAAAAGTGAAGATTCATTTGGTCATAAAATTGAAAAGTTTTTTCTACTAAGGAAATTATAATCATATATTTATAATGATCTTTAAATGACCAATAAACATTGTTCATCCAATTCCATTGATGAAAAATCCACTCTCTACTTAAATTTGAGTAATTTTTCATGATAGTATCGTAGACTTGTTCGTCAGTGAGTGTTTTTGAAAAATCTATTTCTTGTAAGGCCATAATTTATTAAATGTTAGTAGAAACCCATTTTGAACAGTTGTCAATTCATAAGTGACCCAAATTGAACTTTTCCTAATTTGTAAGATTTTAATATCCATGATTTAAATTAATTATGGAAAATAAAGGCTTTGCAGATAATCAAGCTAATATCGAGACCCCAAGTGATGTTGGGATTACTGAAAAGCCTTTAAAAACTCACTTAAAAGCTTCTAACAGAGTAGATATCAACGTTCTGAAATCAAAACTTCAAGAAACGGAGTCAAAAGAGAACAAAAAAAATATTTTTATTTTCACATCATTAATTTTAGTTCTAGGATTCATAGGCATCTACTTTTCAATGTAGATAAATTTGCAAACTTTCAAATTTCGTGATTAAATAATCTTATGAAAAGTATTGGAGTAGCCATTAGAGATAAGTTAGTTTCAAGATATTTAACAAAAGATACTGAAATTAAACAATCAAAAAGCAGTGATATAAATGTTCTGTTAAATAGAATTGAACTAAACAAGAAGAATGAAAGTAGAAAGAAATTATATTTTTCAGCAGCTGCTTCTACAGGATTAATTCTTTTTGGATTAATGATATTTTAAAAAAATCATAGATTTCTACTAAATTTTATACAATTTCTACCTATTAAATATTGAATCAAACAATTAAACTATTATAAATCGAAATCATAATTGGCGGGGTAGCTCAGTTGGTTAGAGCGCGGGACTCATAAGCCCGAGGTCAGTGGTTCGATCCCACTTCCCGCTACCAATTAATGACCTGGAAATTCAATTAAATTTTCTACTTTATAATTTTTTTTTATTAAATTATCACAGCCTTTTAAATCAAAAAGATTT